>JAKBAZ010000040.1 GCA_021826255.1 Actinomycetes bacterium | reverse complement strand
TGAAACGGACAGATGATCGCTCGCCCTTCGGGCCACTGACGCATCAACCATCGGGCCGCTCGCTCGCAGACACCGCAGTCTCCGTCGTAGATGAGTATGGACGGCTCCACGAAGCGACAGTACCGGGAAAGAGAGGTGATTCCACTCTCCACCTTTGGCTCCCAGAGCAGGACTCGAACCTGCAACCTAGCGATTAACAGTCGCTTGCTCTGCCAATTGAGCTATCTGGGACCGCACCCGAGGGCACTTTACCTTAGCACTGGACCCGAGCGCCCTTCCCGCTTAGAGCCGGTCGAACCAGGCCTGCAGCCGGGCGGCGTCGGGGCTTTCGCGTACCGCTCGGCGACACTTATCCAGTCGCTTCGTCAGCGCCTGGCGCGATATCCCCCGAGCCCTGGCCAACTCTTCGATGCTCGTCGTACGAAACGTCCACTGCCAGAAGGCGTCGAAGTCGACACCGCACAGTCTCTTCAGCGTCTCGATAATCCAGTGGGGGGCCTCGTCCACCGACGGTGTGTGCTGAGCAATCTCGTCGGCGCGCTCGACGTCGACCACTCGACGATTCACCAACATTCGTTCGAGCTCTCGTATCTCCCTCGCTCGCTCCGGCGAGATCTTGAGAGCGCTCGCAATCTCTCGAGTGGAGAACGTCTTCGTGAGGTCACTGCGTCGTAGGCGCTGGAGCGCCAGGATGTGATCCATCTCCGACTCGGTGAGGCCGGCTTGTTGACGAATGGCCTGGTTCACCATCTTGGTAATCCAGTAGTAGGCGTAGGTGGAAAAACGAGTACCCGCGGAGGGGTCAAATCGCTTGAGCGCATTGACCAGACCCTCGACACCCGCTAGTTCGAGGTCCTCATCGGAGAATCGGTAGCCGCGCTCCACGACCCGGTGGCGCACGAGCGCGAGAGTTGACTGAATGAGCAGAGTCTCGGCGCGCTCGCCCCGATCACGCACCCCGCGCAGTTCACGGCGCCGTTCGCCATCGGTAGTGCTCTCGAGTTCGAGTCCCGCGCGACGCCCTGCCTCAATCTCTCGCAGTATCTCTCGCTCCTCCTCGAGACTGAGCGGGGGCAAGATTTCGAGCCCCCCGACCCGAGTCGAACTCACGCGACGCCCCGAGTCTCGAGCCACTCGCGAAGTTCCTCGAGGGCCGCTCGACGTCTCGCTCCTTCGAGTTCACCCATCCTCTCCTTCACGTCACGAATAATGGTCATCGCCATCCCGGGCTCGATCTCCCCCTGACGCAGCTCTCGTTCCATCACGCGAAGTTGGTGGGCTACAGCCGATCGAACCAACTGGGCGATGACCGCTTCGGGGTCCAACTCGGTGGGCTCGTCCATGACCACCAGGGTCTCGAGAACCTGGGCCGCGTCGTCCTCACTCTTCGAGCGAAGCACGTCGATAGCGCGAGAGGCCGAGCCCGTCTCCACCACGGTCGACGCGCAAAGGCGCTGGCGCGGTTCGACGAAGAGTGCGACGAGGCCCGCGCTCGTCTCTGACGTCGGATCATTCAGCAAGAGTCGAAGCGCTTCGGTCCCCGGACGTGGTAGGTCAGCGAGGACGGGCTGGCGCGCGGGCTGGCGCACCCGTGGCACAGCACCCCCGTTGCTTTCGCCTCGCGAACGCTGTCGCAGCGTTTCAACGTCGAGGCCGAGACGATCGGCCACTCGCACCACGTACTGGTCACGAACGAGGTCGCTCGGGTGTTCGGCGAGCACTCGGAGGGCGTTTTCGGCGCCCCGAGCTCGACCCGTGGGGGTGGTGAGATCAGCGGCCGCGAGGACGCGCTCGAGGCGAAACTCAAGAAAGGGAATGGCGTCTCGTACCGCGACCCGCAGGGCCTCGGGATCTTCTCGAGCCAGTTCGGCCGGGTCCTGTCCGGCGGGAAGCCGGGCCACGACGACGTCCACCTCGTACTGGCGTTCCCACTGGTACACCGACTCGGCCGCACTTTGTCCGGCCCCGTCAGCGTCGTAGGCGAGCACAATCCGCGTGGCGAAGTTTCGCAGGGTTCGAAAGTGCTCCTCACCGAGGGCCGTGCCACACGTCGCGACGGCCCGCTCGAGGCCCGCGTCAAAGAAGGCGATCACGTCGGTGTAGCCCTCGCACACGATGATCTCCCCGCTCCGGATGATGTCGTCCTTGGCCCAGTTAAGGGCGTAGAGAGTTCGGCGTTTGGAGTAGATCGGTGTCTCGGGAGAGTTCTTGTACTTGCCCTCTCGCCGAGTCTCGTCGGTCACCCCCGGAATCACTCTTCCCCCGAGCGCGACCGCCCGTCCCGAGGAGTCGAAGATGGGAAAGATCAGCCGAGCTCGCAGAAAGTCCTGGAAACGCCCGAGACGATTCTTAAAGCCGAGTCCGGTTCCCTCGAGTTGTTCCGGCGAGAGTTTGAGAGTCGTGACCAGACGATCCCACTCGTCGGGGGCGAAGCCCAGGCGAAAGCGACGGGCGAGTTCACCGTTAATTCCTCGGCTCTTCAGATACTCCCTCGCCGCGCGGGCTTCGGGTGCACTCAGGAGTTGCTCGTGGTACCACTCCACCGCTGCGTCCATCGCTTCGTAGAGGCGTCGACGATTTCGGTGAGCCACTCTTTCACTCTCGTCTTCAGTAAGTTCGATGCCCGCTCGTTCGGCGAGTTGTCGTACCGCGTCGACAAAGTCCAGCCGCTGGGTCTCTCGAAGCCACGTGATCTGGTCGCCGGAGGCTCGACAGCCGAAACAGTGGTAGCGCCCCTCCTCAGCGTTTACGTAAAAGGAGCCGGTCTTTTCGGCGTGAAACGGGCACAGCCCCACCCAGCGCCGCCCAACCCGTTTCAGGGCGACCTGTTCAGTAATTAACGCGACAATGTCCGTCGCCGCCCGCACCCGAGCGATATCGTCCTCAGAAATCGCCACGCCACGAGGGTAGTGGCGTTTAACCTTCGTCGGCCGGCGGGTCCTCCGGGGGAGTCGGTTCGCGAGGCGAAGGGGTGCTGCTGTGGGCCACATCGCGCGCCAACAACTCCCACCACCTCTGGGCTTCAGCGATGTCTCGGTCTCGTAGAAGGACCCCCCTGGAGAGACCAGCGACGCCGATGCGCACGCTCCCGAGCGACCAGCGTCGTTGCCAGGGTCCCCGGACGAGGGTGGCCGACTGAACTTTGGATCGGGGAATCACCCAGACCGTCCGACCCACACGCCCACTGCGCTGAACGATGCACGTGGGGGTTATCCCGGAACGTAGCGCGACAAAGCGCAAGGGGCTCTTCCACACAACTCGACGGGGAACCGCGTCGTAGTCAAGTGTGGCCCCGGGAATCATTACTTCAGCAATCGCCCACGCTTCGTCCCACGATCCCGCGACGAGTATCGGACGAGCTGAACCCTTGGTGGAACCTCCCTCCAGGCCGGCCACGACCACGTCAAGAGACCACCAGCCGAAGGGGCGCCAGAGTACATGTTGACGAAGGATGAGCGACTGAATCTTCTCCCCGGGAAGACTCTGGTGATAGGAGCGCGCCCATCCACCCCGCGTGGTCCAGGTCGAACCCTCGCGCTCGACCACCAAGTTCGCGCGTTGGTTTAACCACTTAATCGGCTGAACCGCCAAAGGCGCCACCAGGACGAACACGTTGCCCTGTCTACCGTCGAACCACCTCGTCGCCACGACGATGAACACAGCCGGAAGCACGAGTTGAGAGAACTGGGAGAGAGCCACAAGACCGGCGGCCGAGACAAATCGCGCCATCGGCACCTGAATTCTTAGAGACGACGGTGTCGGCACTCCGTGGGGGATCGCTCCCTTCGAGTCCGGTGGGGTCGAACCGGCTCCGCCATTGAGTGGAGTCTGGAGGTCAGCGAGCGAGGTGTGGAGGTGTGCGGCGACGGACGCCTTCAGGTAGGCCAAGTCAAGAGGACGTGGTACACCCAGTACCCGAAGCCGAACCTCACAGAGCCCCCACGGTCGCGCGTGAACTGGGCGCACCACATCGATGGTCTGAATTCTGGAGAACTCCACCACCGTCGAGAGACGACCAAAGACGCCCGAGCGCAACTCGACTCGAGAATCGACAATCCTCCAAGTCACAAAGAACCACCTCAGGTACGCCACGAGGAGAAACCCGCCGACAACGACCAACTCCACGACCGCTAGGTAGAGGCGGCTCGTCCCCCGCTCGCCCAGGGAGGAGGCGAGCGTTCCCACCAGAAGGAGCCCCAGGACCCAGGCCCGCCGAACGAGTGGGCTGAGCGGGTGGGTTCGTCGCCACGGCACCTCGTCTGCGCCCGGGCGGCCCAGGTCGTGTGACTCGTTCACAGGCTACGCATTTTCTCCTGAGCGCGACGTTCTAATCGCACTCTCACGGACTCCACATCCTCGGACCGCATCCCTCTGATGGACTCGAGACTCGACCGTGACGCACTCCCTATCCGCAGGGTGGAGAGTCCGAGGTAGCGAGCGAGGGGACCCGCACTCACGCTGAGGAACTGAATCCGTCCGTACGGTATGACTGTCGTCGAGCGAAAGAGTGCGCCCCTCGTCACGACGATCGCGTCGGCAGTTTCAACGTAGCCCCGATGTCGAACTTGTCGGCGAAGCAGCGCCTCGAGAAACACCACGACGACTAGGGCTGCACCCATCACCAGTACACGTCGCACAACGAGGTCGTGACGAGCTCCCCCAACCCACAACAACGCACGAGATTCAGGGACGACGACGGCCAGGGCCACTCCTGCGAGGAGTTCGAGACGTCTCAAGGTCACTAACGAGGCGTCGGGGCGACTCCACGAGAACTCACTTTCCACTGTGCCTCCCCAACAATGTTCAATTCCGTAAAAGTACCAAGGTCGACGACTCCAGGAGGGGGAAAAACCGTGCGATGCTGAAGAAGGGCTCAGGTCGACGCGTTCGCTATCGCTCTCGCCGTAGACTCCACCCCATGTCCGACGTTGCCGTCGAGGTCGACAACCTCACACGATCTTTCAAAAAGGGTGACGTGCAGGCCCTTCGTGGAGTGTCGCTCGACGTTCCGCGCGGTCAAGTCTTCGGACTGCTCGGGCCGAATGGCTCCGGGAAGACAACGATGGTGAGAATCCTCTCCACCATCCTCGCTCCCAGCACGGGCACCGCCCGCGTCGAGGGGTTCGACGTCGTAACGCACCCCCAAGAGGTTCGTCGAAGGATCGGACTCGCCGGCCAGTTTGCGACGGTGGACGAGAACCTCACGGGACTCGAGAACCTCCGAATGATTGGGTCGCTGAACCACCTCGACAAGGCCTTCGTCGCAACTCGCTCGAGTCAACTCTTGAGCGAATTCAATCTCCTCGACGCGGCCTCACGAAGCGTGAAGACGTACTCGGGAGGAATGCGCCGACGACTCGATCTCGCCGCGGCCCTCCTCGCTCACCCCCCGGTGCTCTTTCTCGACGAGCCGACGACCGGTCTCGACCCCCAGAGCCGACAGGACCTTTGGAGCATCATTGAGAGACTGGTGGAACAGGGCACCACCGTTCTTCTGACCACGCAGTACCTGGAAGAGGCCGACCGACTCGCCCAGCAACTCGTTGTGTTGGATCATGGAACCATCATCGCCCAGGGCACTAGCTCCCAATTAAAGGAACGCCTCGGCGCGACCGTCTTGTCCTTCACGTTCAGTTCCGTCGACGAGGCCACCCGGGGGCTCGACGTCATCCGCTCGGTGGGTTCAAAGAGTCCCGCCCACGAGGGAACGGTGGTCGACCTTCCCGTCGAAGGCGGTCCCGCGTCGGCCGCGGACGCTCTGCGACTTCTCGACAACGCCGGACTGCGTCCCGTGGGGATGACCTTGCGCGAGCCGAGCCTCGACGATGTCTTCGTCAGCCTCACCGGACACCGCACCGAGGACGGCGCCAGCGCACCCGAGACTGGGAGGACCCGTTGAACCCCACCCCCACACTCGCCCCCGAGCAACATCGTCTGCTCTGGGCTGTACGAGACATCCGCACCATCACGACCCGCAACCTGCTCAATCTGGTGCGTATTCCGGTGCAAGTCGTCTTCTCCTTGATTCAACCGGTGATGTTCGTCATCTTGTTTCGCTACGTGCTCGGTGGTGCGATTCCCGTTCCTCACTACGTCAACTACTTGATTCCGGGGGTTCTCGTCCAGACGACCATCTTTGGTTCCGTGGGCACGGCCATCGGACTCGCCGAGGATCTCCAACGCGGTCTCATCGAGCGCTTCCGAGCGCTTCCGATGGCCCGCATGGCGATGCTCGCGGGTCGAACTGTGTCGGACCTCCTGCGCAACGTCATTGTGGTGATTACGATCTCCCTCGTCGGTCTTCTCGTGGGCTTTCGCCCCTCGGGAACGTTCATCAACTACCTCGAGGCGTGTCTCTTGATGCTGCTCTTCGCTTACGCCCTGTCCTGGGGCTTCGCCTTCATTGGATTGGCTGCGCCGAACTCGGAAGCCGCCCAGGCGATGACGTTTCCACTGATCTTCCCCCTGACCTTCGCCTCTTCCGCCTTCGTCCCGGTGGCGACCATGCCCGGATGGCTGAAGCCCTTCGCGCAGAATCAGCCGGTGACCCAGGTCGTCGACGCCGTCCGGGGCTTGATGCTCGGGCTGCCCCACGGGCAGTCCACGTGGATCACCCTGGCCTGGGCGACGGGTGCCGTCATAGTTCTCGCACCCTTCGCCGTGCGTAAGTACCGCCGCGTGACGTGAGCCATCCCCCACGGCGGCTCACCCCGTTTCTCACTGGGGTCATGGCGCTCGCCATCGGGTCCGTCGTCGCCAATCTCTACTACCTTCAACCGCTCCTGCACCTCATTCGTCGCGACTTCGGCGTGACGACCTTCGCCGCGTCCACCCTGGTCACTCTCATGCAGGCCGGGTACGCCGTGGGGCTCATTACCCTCGTTCCACTCGGTGACCTCCTCCCCCGGCGTCGTCTGGTGGTGGCCATCTTCCTCGCCGCGGCCCTGTCGATGGGTGTCGCGTCGTTCGCTCGCAGTTTTGGGGTCTTCGCCGCCCTGACCGTCGCGGTTGGTCTGACCTCCATCGCTGGGCAGATCCTCATCCCCTTCGGCGCCGACTTGGCCGATCCCGCCACTCGGGGTCGCTCCGTCGGACGACTGATGACCGGCCTGCTCGGTGGCGCCCTGCTGTCGCGCACCGTCTCGGGGTACCTCAGCGAGTCGGTGGGTTGGCGGGGGGTCTTTCGATTCGCGGCCCTCGTGCTCGTGATCATCGCTCTCCTACTCGAGCGGGTCCTGCCCGACGATGCCCCCCGTCCTCGAGTTACCTACGCCCAACTACTCCAGGGCAGTTTTCGCCTCTTCGTGAGCCACCCGGTGCTTCGTCGACGCTGTTGGTACGGAGCGAGCGCCTTCGGGGCCTTTTCGGTGCTCTGGACGACCCTCGCGTTTCACCTCTCGGGCACGCCCTTTCACTACTCTTCGGGCACCATTGGGCTCTTCGGACTCGTCGGCCTGGCGGGAATTCTCGGGGCCAACGTGGCCGGTCGACACGCCGACCGCCAACGAGAACGATCGAGCACGCGAACGGGCGCCGTACTCATCGTGACCAGTTTTCTCGTCCTCGTCCTCGGACCCGGGTCCCTCGCGGCCGTTCTCGCCGGAATCGTGCTCCTCGACGCCGGAACTCAGATGGTTCACGTCTCCAACCAGTCCATCATCTACGCGCTCGCCCCCGACCAGCGCAGTCGAATCAACTCCGTCTACATGCTGGCCTTCTTCGCGGGCGCGACCCTCGGCTCACTCGCCTCGGGCGCCGCGTTTAGTCGCTGGGGCTGGACGGGTACGGGCGTCGTCGGGGCCCTCTTCGGACTCGGCGCTCTCATCCCAAGTGTCATCGAGTCACGAGCCCCCCGCGTGGTCGACACCGCATCCCGTTAGGGTCACTACGGGCAAACCGTCGGTGTCATCACGACGCCGACCCGTAGAAGGAGACCCATGCGAGGAACCGTCCTGCACGCCCCCGGCGACGTCCGAGTCGAAGAATTATCCGATCCCCAGATCGTGGACCCCACCGACGTCGTCCTTCGCCTCGAAGCGACCTGCGTGTGCGGCAGTGATCTCTGGCGCTACCGGGGCGAGGACTCGTTCTCGTCGCCCCAACACATGGGTCACGAGTACGTCGGCGTCGTCGAGCGAGTCGGTTCCGACGTCGTGACGCTCGCCGTCGGCGAGCGCGTGGTGGGTTCCTTTTTCGCCTCCGACAACACGTGCGAGATCTGCGCCTCGGGCTATCAGAGCTCCTGTGTGCACCGCCAACTCATGAGTGGAGCCCAGTCCGAACTCCTGCGGGTTCCCCTCGCCGACGGAACCCTCGTGCGAGTTGAGGGTGAGCCCAGCGACTCCCAACTACGGGGCCTACTCGCCGCCTCGGACGTACTCGGCACGGGTTGGTTCGGCGCCCTCGCTGCCGCGGTCGCTCCCGGTAAGACGGTCGTCGTCGTCGGAGACGGGGCTGTGGGTCTGCTCGCTGTTCTCTCGGCTCACCTCCTCGGCGCCGAGCGCATCATCGCGATGAGTCGCCACGCCTCGCGCCAGCAGTTAGCCCGAGAGTTCGGCGCGACCGACATCGTCGCCGAACGAGGTGACGAGGGCGTCGAGCGGGTGCGTGAGCTCACCGGGGGCTTGGGCGCCCACTCGGTCATCGAAGCCGTCGGTACGCCGGACGCGATGAGCCAGGCGTTCGGGGTCACTCGAGCGGGGGGTCACTTGGGCTTCGTCGGCGTCTCCCACGGAGTTCGTCTCGAGGGACGCGATCTGTTCATGTCCCACGTTCACCTCCACGGAGGTCCGGCCCCCGTTCGCGAGTACCTACCCGACCTCGTGGGACGCATCATGCGGGGTGAGATTGACCCTGGTCGAGTCTTCGACCTCGATCTGGCGCTCACTGACGTCGCTGAGGCCTACCGAGCGATGGACGAACGCCGAGCGATCAAGGCGATGCTTCGCCCCTAAGCCCGACCCGTCCTCTCGCGTAGGTAGCTCACGAGTTGCCCGATCGAGACGCGTTCTTGCTCGGTGGTGTCCCGGTCACGCACGGTCACGGCGTCGTCAGCGAGCGAGTCGAAATCGACCGTCACGCAGTAGGGGGTGCCCACTTCGTCTTGGCGTCGGTAGCGCTTGCCAATCGACTGGGTGACGTCGGTGTCGACCACGAAGTCGCCCGAGAGCTGGTCGACCACTCGCTGGGCCAGGCCCTCGAGTTCGGGCTTCTTCGAGAGGGGAAGCACTGCCACCTGATAGGGCGCGAGACGCCAGTCGAGGCGCAGCACCGTACGGGTCTCGCCGCCGACCTCGTCCTCGTGGTAGGCGGCGAGTAAGAAGGCCATCATCGCACGGGTCGCTCCGGCCGCCGGCTCAATCACGTACGGGGTGTAGCGCTCCCCCGACGCCTGGTCGAAGTACTCGAGACGAACTCCCGAGTGGTTCGAGTGTTGAGTAAGGTCGTAGTCTCCCCGGTTGGCGATACCCTCGAGTTCATCCCATCCCCAGGGGTAGAAGAACTCCACGTCGGTCGTGCCCCTCGAGTAGTGGGAGAGATCCTCGGGGGCGTGAGCGTGTCGGCGCAAGAACTCCTCGGGGATACCGAGATCGAGGTACCAGGCAAACCGAGTCTCAATCCAGTAGCGGTACCACTCGTCAGCCTCGGCGGGGGGCACGAAGTACTCCATCTCCATTTGCTCGAACTCGCGCGTTCGAAAGACGAAGTT
>JAKBAZ010000039.1 GCA_021826255.1 Actinomycetes bacterium | reverse complement strand
ACCACTGCGTCAATCTCGCTCGCCGTCAACTGGGTCGAGACGGGGCCGACTAGCCCTTCACCAGCAGTTCGGCAATCTGCACCGCGTTGAGCGCGGCCCCCTTTCGCAGATTGTCGTTGCTCATAAACAGATTCAACCCGTTCACCACCGTGCTCGAGGCGCGCAGGCGGCCCACGAACGTCGGGTCCTCACCGGCCGCGAGACGGGGAGTGGGAATGTCAGCGAGTCGAACTCCCGGAGCTCCGTTCAGAATCTCCGTCGCCCGGGCCACACTCAGGGCACGATCAAATCCCGCCGTCACCGAGAGGGAGTGACCGGTGAAGACGGGCACGCGCACACAGGTCACGTCAACGGAGAGGTCGTCAATCTCGAGAATCTTGCGACTCTCGTCACGCAACTTGTGCTCCTCGTTCGTTTCGCCACGCCCGTCCTCCACCACGCTTCCGGCGAGAGGAATCACGTTGTGGGCGATTGCCACGGGGAACTTTCGCCCGACCTCGAGGGGAAAGGCTCCGCCGCAAAAGGTCAAGTCGCGCGCGTCCGCGACCGAGTCGCACAGTTGCGTCCAGAGTTCGTCTACTCCCTCGCGCCCCGCCCCCGACACCGCCTGGTAGGTAGAGACCACGAGTGATCGAAGACCGGCCTCCTCGTGAAGGGGTCGTAGGACCGGCATCGCGGCCATGGTCGTGCAGTTGGGATTAGCGACGATCCCCTTGGGTCGTGAACTCAACGCGTGCGGGTTGACCTCAGCTACCACGAGAGGCACGTCGGGGTCCATTCGCCACGCCGACGAGTTGTCGATGACGACGGACCCCGCTGCGGCGAGCCGGGGGGCGAGTTCCAACGACGAGGTTGCCCCCGAGGACATCAGGGCGATGTCGAGACCAGCGAAGTCGGCGGTGGCGGCGTCTTCCACCACGACCGAGCGGCCTCGCCACTCGAGAACCTGACCAGCCGAGCGCGCCGAGCCAAAGAAGCGAATCTCGTCGAGGGGAAAGTTGCGCTCCTCCAAGATCTGGCGCATCACAGTGCCGACCTGCCCGGTCGCTCCAACGACGGCTACTCTCACGGCCACCTCCCGCTACGCCGACGCGTCGAGTCCGAAGGCGGAGTGAAGCGCCCGAACCGCCTCGCCCACTTTCTCGGCTCGAACCACGCAGGAAATACGAATCGAACTGGTCGAAATCATCTCGATATTGATCCCGTGCTCGTAGAGGGTTTCGAACATCAGGGCCGTCACTCCGGGACTCGACTTCATCCCCGCGCCGACGAGGGACACCCGTCCGATGCCCGCATCGGTGGTGACGTTCGTTGCCCCGAGTTCTGCGGCCACGGTGTCGCAGATGTCACGGGCGGCCTCGACGTCGCTCTTCGCAACCGTAAAGGAGATGGCGGTGAGTCCATTGGTTCCCGTGTTCTGAACGATCATGTCGACGTTGACGCCACGCGCCGCGAGTTGGCGAAAGAGAGTCGCCGCCACTCCGGGTCGGTCGGGAACGCCGTCGAGAGTCAGCTTCGCCTCCGACGTGTCATCCGTGATCGCCGATACCACCGCTTCTTCCATCGTGGGGTCCTCCTCCACAATCCAGGTCCCGGGCTCCCAGGTAAAACTCGAGCGAACTTGCAAGGGAACGCCGTGGCGACGAGCGAACTCCACCGAGCGCAGCATCAAGACGCGACCCCCGGTCGCGGCCATCTCCATCATCTCGTCAAACGAGACGCGACTGAGCCGCCGCGCCTTTGGAACGACGCGGGGATCGGCCGAGAACACGCCCGTGACGTCGGTGTAGATCTCGCACACGTCGGCTCCGAGCGCCGAGGCCAGCGCAACGGCCGTCACGTCCGAACCACCCCGACCGAGCGTGGTGATGTCTTTATCCGTGGACATTCCCTGAAATCCCGCGACCACCGGCACCTTGCCTTCGGCGAGGGCGGCACGCAATCGATCGGGGTGAATCTCCAGAATCTTCGCCCGAGTGTGGTCGGTGTCGGTGATAATCCCCGCTTGGGATCCCGTAAAACTCGCGGCCTCAACGCCCTGTCCCGAGATGGCCATCGCCACCAGAGCCATGGAAATACGTTCGCCGGCGGTCAAGAGCATGTCCATCTCACGAGCCGGGTGCTCGCTCGACACCTTCTCTGCGAGTTCGAGGAGGTCGTCCGTGGACTTGCCCATCGCGGAGACCACGACGACGACATCGTGCCCGTCACGCCGGGTTCGAGCGACGTGCTCGGCCACCGCCTGGATGCGTTCGTGATCACCCACCGAGGTGCCGCCGAACTTCTGGACGATGAGGGCCATAGGCGCTCCATCCTACCGTTGAGCGAAGAGGCCCCCCGAGGTGCGCGAGTAGGCTCGCACCCATGGCTACCACGAAGCGACAGCGTCAAAAGGCCGCCCGACAAGAGAAGTTGGCGGCCATGCAGCGAGCGAACCGACTCCGTCGGACCCGTAATCGCGTGGTGATCATTGTCGTGGTGGCCCTGGTCGTCGCTGGTTCGGCCTACCTGTTGTTCTCGAGCAACGGTCCCTCCACCGCCACGATTCCCACCTCCACCACGACGAGCACCGTGGCAACGACGAAGGAAACCTGTCCCCACATCACCCTCGGCAAGGGGGCGCCCGCCTTCCACTTCCCGAGCGGGGCCAAGCCCACCACGCTCGTCTCGAAGGACATCATCGTAGGCTCCGGCGCCACGCTGAAGCCCGGTGACAAGTTCACCGCCCAGTACGAACTCGCCACCTACTCCTGCAGGGCCATCGTCCAATCGTCGTGGCCGAGCGCCTTCAGCGCCACCCTCAACCTCGCCAACCTCATCCCGGGTTGGGTGAAGGGGTTGCCCGGTATGAAGGTGGGGGGCGAGCGCCAGCTCATCGTGCCGCCCGCCGAGGGTTACGGAGCAACGACGCAACTTCTCTCCTCGGGTATCGCCTCGAACGACACTCTCGTCTTCGTCGTCAACCTGCTCAAGATTGGTTAGTGCGAGTTCGGTTGTCGTTCTGACTAGCCTCGGAGGGTCTGTACCCTTCTTCGACGATTGGACTCTCCGTGACCGATAGCCTCATCCCCTCCCCCGACGGCTCCAGCCCACAACGGCGCCAGTTCGACGCGGCTCCGCCGATGATCATCGACAGCGCCAAGTCCTACCGAGCTCTCATGTCCACGTCCCACGGCGACATGGAGTTCCTGCTCGACGTCGCGAACGCTCCACTCACGGTGAATAGCTTCGTGTTTCTCGCCCGGTGGCACTACTTCGACGGAATCGTCTTTCACCGAATCATTCCCGGATTCGTGCTCCAGGGGGGCGACCCCACCGGCACCGGTTCGGGTGGCCCGGGCTACCGTTTCGACGACGAACTACCCAAGCCGGGGCGCTACGAAGTGGGCTCGCTCGCGATGGCGAACGCCGGTCCGAACACCAACGGTTCCCAGTTCTTCGTGATCTCGGGAGCCGACGGGGTTCGCCTGCCCCCGCTCTACTCCCTCTTCGGTAAGGCGATCTCCGGGCTCGACGTGGTCGCCACGATTGACCAGGTCGGAACTCGCTCGGGTCGCCCGACGGAAAACGTGGTGATTCAGTCAGTCACCATCACCGAGCAGTAACTCCGGTGACTCCTCGATCACGAGGAGTTCGTCGACGTTCAGGATTTCGAGAGTGTTCTGAGTGCCGAGTAGTTGGCGCGTTCGAGTCTCCACTGACTCCGAGAGGGCTAGTGAAATAACCCGGCCACGAAAGAGACCAACCCCGGATGTGGGTGCCCCACCGCGGGGATCCACCATGACGTCACCCAACACCGTGGCCGAGGTCCCGATCGCCACCACGGGTCCCGGAGCGAGACGCCAACGTTCAGAGAGCGCGGAGTGACGCCAGAGAGCGCGAGCGTGAAGGGGGCTCCCCTCGAGCAACAGCCACCACGCGGGTTCGGGGACGGTGCTCAGAGCCTCGACGTCCGCTCGTGTGGTCGCCGAGTACCACTCGAGGTCCACGTTTCCGAGTTCTTGACGTACTTCCTCGAGGGCGACGTCGAGGCCCCGAAAGGCCGCCGCCGAGCCCACTACCGCGACCGGGCCCGGCGGGGCCGTCCAGTCACGCAACGCTCGAATCGACCCGGCGAGAACGAGGGTCACGAGTTGGAGGGCTGGAACCAACGTCCCGAGAAGCGCCAGCGTGGCGTCACGTCCCGCGTCGCTTCGGGTTGGTTCTCCGCGAGTACCTGCAGTACGACAGCCAGGGCTAGCGCCTCGTCGTCCTCACGCGAACTCGTCACAGCGGAATGTTCCCGTGCTTGCGCTTCGGCAGGTCTTCACGCTTCGAGCGCAAGAGGGCGAGGGAACGAACGAGAACTCGACGGGTCTCGGCGGGGTCGATGACGTCGTCGATGTAGCCACGTTCGGCCGCGGCGAAGGGTGAGGAGAACTGTTCCTGGTACTCGCGCACCAGTCGCATTCGAGTTTCCTCTCGATTCTCTGCGGCGGCCAACTCTCGACGGTGAACGATTTCCACCGCCCCGGCCGCCCCCATGACGGCCAACTCCGCGCTCGGCCACGCGTAGGCCAAGTCGGCCCCGATGGACTTCGAGTTCATCACGACGTACGCCCCGCCGTAGGCCTTTCGCATAATGACCGACACCCTCGGCACGGTGGCCTCGCAGAAGGCGTAGAGAAGCTTCGCACCGTGGCGGATAATCCCGTCGTACTCCTGATCGAGCCCGGGAAGGAAACCCGGGACGTCGACGAAGGTGACCAGGGGAATGTTGAAGGCGTCACACGTGCGCACGAAGCGCGCGGCCTTTTCCGAAGAGTCGATGTCCAAGACACCGGCGAGCACCTGAGGTTGGTTCGCCACGATACCGACGGAGTGGCCGTCGAGGCGTCCGAAACCGCACACGATCTGACCGGCGTAGGCTCCCTGGACCTCAAGAAACTCCCCATCGTCGACAACCGCGGTGATGACCTTCTTCACGTCGTAGGGCAGGTTCGCCAACTCCGGTAGGACGTCGCGCAGGTCGAGACAGTCGCGCTCCGGGTCGTCACTCGAGGCGACGAAGGGGGCTTCTTCGAGATTGTTCGAGGGAAGAAAGGAGAGGAGGTAGCGGACCTCATCGAGGGCCGCCGTCTCGTCGGCGAAGACGAAGCTCGCCACTCCCGACTTCGAGGCGTGCGTCAAGGCGCCGCCGAGTTCTTCGAGCGTGACGTCTTGTCCGGTCACGGCTCGAACGACGTCGGGACCGGTGATGAACATGTGACTCGTGTCCTTCACCATCACGATGAAGTCCGTAATCGCCGGTGAGTACACCGCGCCACCGGCGCAGGGACCGAGTATGACCGAGATCTGGGGAATCACCCCCGAGGACAGGACGTTGCGGCGAAAGATGCCGCCGTAGCCGTTCAGACCAGCCACACCCTCTTGAATTCGAGCGCCCGCGCCGTCGTTCAGTCCGATCATCGGTATTCCGAGGGAGAGAGCCAAATCCATCACCTTGTGGATCTTCTGACCGTGGGCCTCCCCGAGCGCCCCGCCGTAGACGGTGAAGTCCTGGGAGTAGAGCGCGACGCGGCGACCGTCGATGGTGCCGAGCCCGGTGATGACCCCGTCGGTGTAGGGACGTGCGTCTCCGAGACCCGTTCCGGCCCCCTGGTGTCGCCGGAGCATGTCGAGTTCTTGGAAAGATCCCTCGTCGAGGAGGTACTCGACTCGCTCGCGGGCCGTCATGAGACCCTTCGCCCGGTGACGGGCCACCGCCACCTCTCCGCCGGCCTGGCGAGCCTGGTTCTTGCGGGCCTCGAGTTCAGCCAGGCGGCTGCCCATCACGTTGTCCATAGTCGCCCAGGCTACCCAAGGCCCGGGTTGGGCCGCTCAGAACTCGGAGCTTCCTCGACGAGTTCGATGAGCGTTCCGAAGGCTCCCTTCGGGTGAATAAAGGCGATCCGCGTTCCCCGAGAACCGGATCGGGGCGTCTCGTCGAGGAGACGAGCCCCCGCTCGACGAAAGGCGTCGAGAGCCGCGGCACAGTCATCAACGCGATACCCCACGTGGTGAAGACCCTCACCGCGCGTAGCGAGAAACCGAGCTACCGGTGAGGACTCGTGAAGTGGGCTCAGCAGTTGGACGTAACTCGAGCCCGCCCGTACCAGCACCTCTCGCACTCCGTCACTCTCCACTTCCTCGGTGTGCACCACGACCGCACCGAGGGCGGATTCGTAGAACCTCACTGCAGCATCGAGGTCGTTCACCGCGATAGCGACGTGATCAATGTCGTTCAGCATCGCACCTCCTTTCTCGGGACGCTATCGCGGGTCTAGGGTCCTAGTGGAGGTGAATCATGACCCACTCACTCATCGTCGCCGCAAAACGTACGCCCATCGGGAAGTTGAACGGATCACTGTCGAGTCTCTCGGGAAGCGACCTCGGGGCGCTCGCCATCCGTTCCCTTCTCGACGAGACCGGTCTCGATCCGGCTCGCGTCGACGCCGTCATTATGGGTCAGGTCCTTACTGCGGGGGCGGGGCAGATTCCGGCTCGACAGGCCGCTATCGCCGCGGGAATTCCCTTCTCGACCCACGCCACCACGATCAACAAGGTCTGTCTCTCCGGACTAGCCGCGCTGCGCTACGGAGACCTCCTCGTTCGATCCGGCGAGGCGGACGTGGTCGTCGTGGGTGGGATGGAGTCAATGAGCCAGGCCCCCTACCTCTTACCCGGAGCTCGTCAGGGATTCCGCTTCGGCGACGTGCACGCCCTCGACTCGTTGTCCCACGACGGACTGACGTGCGCGTTCGATCACTGCGCCATGGGGAGTGCCACCGAACGACACGCCAATGGTCAAATCTCCCGGGAGCGTCAGGATGAGTTCGCGCTCCACAGTCACCAGCGAGCCCTCGGGGCGCACCAGCGTGGGGCCTTTCGAGCCGAGTTACTTGACGTCACCGTGGAGGGTTCGCGAGGCGCCCGTCGTCTCGTGGCCGACGACGAGGGGGTTCGTCCCGATACCACCCTGGACTCTCTCGGCGCCCTTCGACCGGCCTTTACCCCCTCGGGCACCATCACCGCCGGTAACGCCTCCCAGATCTCTGACGGAGCCGCCGCCCTGCTCGTCGTATCGGACTCGTTCGCCGAGGCCGAGGGGCTCACCCCCCTCGGTCGACTCGTCGCCTACGGGGAGGTCGCGGGACCCGATACCTCTCTCCTACTGCAGCCCAGTCGGGCCATCCGGTCCGCTCTCGCCAAAACGTCACTCTCCCTCGACGACCTGGCACACCTCGAGATCAACGAAGCCTTCGCCGCGGTGGCCCTGGCCTCGATGGACGACCTCGGAGTTGAGAGCGAACGAGTGAATCCCGACGGTGGCGCCATCGCTCTTGGTCACCCCATCGGGGCCTCCGGGGCGCGTCTCGCCGTTCACGCGTTGCACGCCCTCGTCGGTTCCCCGGGGGCCTTCGCGGCGGTCGCCCTCTGCGGCGGTGGCGGTCAGGGCGACGCCGCCATTCTCGAGCGGCTCTAGTCGAAGGTCACCACATCGAGCTCGGTGATGTGCGCGCCACCGAGCGGAGCCCCCGCGTCGAATCCGAGAACGACGGCGGTTCCCGGCGCGAATCCTCGAGACAGTTCCTCGGGCCATCGACCGAGCAGGTGAAACACCAGGTCACTCACGGTCGGGTTGTGTCCGACCACGGCGAGATGTCGGTTGGCGCCCTCGATCGATTCCAACTCCTCGAGGATGTCGTTTGCGCCGACGTCGCGGACGCCGTTATAGATCGCTTCACTCACGACGGCGTCCCCCTCGAGGTGACCCCGAAACGCCTCGGCGGTCTCGAGCGTGCGTCTCGCCGAGGAGACGAGCAGACGCACGGGAAGATAACCGCGGGCTTGAGCCACGTCGCTCAGCCACTGTCGAAGGGCGAGGACCTGGGTCCGACCTCGTTCACTCAAGGGGCGCCCGAGGTCGGACTCGCCCGCCCGAGCCGGTCGGGCCTCGCAGTGACGTACGACGAACAGGTACCTCATCGTCCTAGTTTCGCGCATTAGCGTGGACGGGGTGATCGCGTCGTTGACCTACCTCCAGGCGATCGTCATGGGACTGTTGCAGGGGGTGACCGAACTTTTTCCCGTGTCGAGCCTCGGACACAGCGTCCTAGTTCCCGCCCTCCTCGGGTGGAACAATCTGGTCTCCTCTCAGAGTCAGGCCCAATCCTTCTTTCTGGCCTTCTTGGTCGCCCTCCACGTGGGTACCGCACTCGGCCTCGTGATCTTTTACCGGCGCACCTGGATCCGTCTCCTCAGTGGCACCTGGAAGCAGGTTCGCAGAGCTCCCTCGGAGGGGTGGGGCCATCTCGTCCGTCTCAACGACCCCGACGTGGTGCCCGAGTATCGGCTCTTCGCCCTCCTCGTCATCGGCACCATCCCCGTGGGCCTCGCGGGACTGCTCTTGGAGAAGCCCCTGCGCGAGCTCTTCGCTAAGCCCCTCGCTGCGGCCTTCTTTCTCGTCATCAACGGCATCATCCTCTTCGCCGCCGAGACGATGCGTCGGCGACGAGGGCGTCGTACGCGCGGAGTCCGCCTCAACGACTTGAGTCCCCGCCAAGCCGCGTGGGTGGGGTTCGCCCAAGTGTTCGCGCTCCTTGCGGGTATCTCTCGCGCGGGTATCACCATGGCGGCCGGCCTCGCTCGAGGACTCGACCACGAAGACGCCGCCAACTTCTCCTTTCTTCTCGCCACCCCCGTCATCTTGCTGGCCGGTCTCTACAAACTTCCCGAACTCGCGGGCCACTTAGGAAACGGGGTTCGCGCCCAGGCCGCGGTCGGGGCCATCGTCGCGATGATCTCGGCCTACGTCGCCGTGAGCTTTTTGACTCGATGGTTCCGGTCCCACAACCTTCGCCCCTTCGGGCTCTACTCGGTGGTCGTGGGCCTCATCTTGGTCGTTCGGTTCTTCTAGACCTCGAGGGTCCTTCGACCCGAAATAGCCCGGCTCAGTGTCAGGTCGTCGGCGTACTCCAGATCTCCGCCCACGGGTAGGCCGTTGGCCGGCTGGGAGACCACGAGATCGGGAACGTCGAGCAGTCGGCGCAGGTACATCGCCGTCGCGTCACCCTCGAGTGTCGAGTTGAAACAGAGAATGACTTCCGTCACCGGCCCGTGAAGACGACGAATCAACTCCGCGATGCGCAAGCGATCGGGCGTCACACCTTCAAGAGGATTCAACAGGCCGTGAAGCACGTGGTACGTACCCGCGAAGGCGCGACTGCGCTCCACAGCCACGACGTCGGGCGGGCTCTCCACGACGCAGATCACCGAAGGATCACGTCGGGCGTCGGCGCAGATGGGACAGAGATCGCCCGACTCGGCGAAGTTGAAGCACCGCTCACACAGCGACAGGTTCTCCTTCACGTTGACCAGCGCGCTGGCGAGGCGTTGAACGTCTTCGGTGGGCTGACGCATCACCCACAAGGCGATGCGCTGGGCGGACTTCGGGCCCACACCGGGGAACCGACCCAACTCGTCCATCACCGATTGGAGTGACGGTGGGTAGTTCACGAGATCTCCTCAGCACCCGGAAACATCTCGGTGATGAGGTGATCGGCCACGGACGTCGTGATCGTCACCTGGGCGTCGTCGTCGAAGGACGGGACCACACCGTCATCCTCGTCATCGACAGTCGTCTCGGATAGCGGAGTGAGGGGTGCGGCAGGTGCGGGAGTCACGGGAGCAACG
>JAKBAZ010000038.1:452-9794 GCA_021826255.1 Actinomycetes bacterium | reverse complement strand
CAGGTCGATGTCGAGATCCTTCATGATGCGCTCGACCGCGCTCTGGGAGTCACCGGTGTCGTAGATCGTGAATCCCCGCTCGTAGCCGAGCACCGTGGCGTGGGCTCTGAGAATACGCAGACACGCGGAGTGGAAGGTCGACACCCACATCTCACGAGCCTCGTCTCCCACGAGGTCGACGACCCGTCGACGCATCTCGTCGGCGGCCTTGTTGGTAAAGGTGATCGCCATGATCTCCCAGGGGCGAGCGTCGCCCGAGGCGAGGAGGTGGGCGATGCGGCGAGTCAGAACTCGAGTCTTGCCCGAGCCCGCCCCGGCGATGACGAGCAGGGGGCCACCACGCTGACGAACGGCCCGCGCCTGGGGCTCGGTGAGCCCCTCGAGTAGCGCGTCGGCCGACGGGGCCGACTCGGCGACGTCCTCCCACAACTCCTCATCACGGAAGAGGCGTCGACTCACTCCCATTCGATGGTGCCCGGGGGCTTCGAGGTGACGTCGAGGGCCACGCGGTTGACGCCGGGAACCTCGCGAATCAGTCGGTTAGCGATCGTCTCCACCAGGTCGTAGGGCAGACGGGCCCAGTCCGCGGTCATCGCGTCGTCACTAGTGACGGCCCGGATCACGATGGGGTACGCGTAGGTCCGTCCGTCACCCATGACGCCGACCGTGCGCACGGCGGGCAACACCGCGAAACTCTGCCACAGCTCTCGGTAGAGACCGGCCTTCTTTATTTCGTCAACGACCACGTGGTCGGCGGCGCGCAAAATGTCGGCGCGCTCTCGGGTCACCTCCCCAACGATGCGCACACCCAGGCCCGGTCCGGGGAACGGCTGGCGCCAGACAATCTCAGAGGGAAGTCCCAACTCCTCCCCGACTCGGCGAACCTCGTCTTTAAAGAGGTCTCGTAGGGGTTCCACCAGGTCGAAGGCCAAGTCCTCGGGAAGCCCGCCCACGTTGTGGTGGCTCTTAATAGTGGCGGCGTGTCCGGAACCCGACTCGATCACGTCGGGGTAGAGAGTGCCCTGGACGAGAAAGCGGGGCGCGGACTCCTCTCCGGCGAGTTCGCGCGCGACCGCCTCGAACTCTCGAATGAACAGTTCACCGATGATCTTGCGCTTGGCCTCGGGGTCGGTCACCCCGGCGAGAGCGTCGAAGAACCGATCTTGGGCCTTAACGTGGATGAAGGGCACCCCGAAGTGGTTCGCGAAGGTCGTCTCGATCTGCTCGCCCTCGTTCATCCTCATGAGTCCGGTATCAACGAAGACGCAGGTCAGTTGGGTGCCCACCGCCTTGGTCACGAGAGCGGCCGCGACCGCCGAGTCGACTCCACCCGACAGCGCGCACAACACCCGCTCGCTCCCGACGGTGGCGCGAATCCGCTCGACCTGATCGTCGATGATGGAGGTGTTCGTCCACGCGGGAGCGAGTCCGCACACGTGGTGAAGGAACGACTCCACGAGCTCTTGTCCCCGCTCCGAGTGGGCCACTTCGGGGTGGAACTGAACGGCGAACAGGCCTCGAGAAGTGTCCTCCATCACCGCGACCGGCGCGAGAGGGGTGGATCCGGTGACCACGAAACCCTCCGGCGCGCGCACGATGGCGTCACCGTGGCTCATCCAGCAACTCTGGGTCGGCCCAAAACTCTCGAGCAACTGCGAAGGACCCGAGCGCGTCAACTCGGTTCGCCCGTACTCTCCCCCACCCGTGTGGGCTACCTCTCCACCCAGCTGTTGAGCCATGAGCTGGGCCCCGTAACAGATTCCGAGAATCGGTACGCCGAGGTGATAGATCTCGGGGTCGAGAGAAGGCGCCGGAGTCTCGTAGACCGAGCGCGGTCCGCCCGACAAGATGAGGGCGCTCGGAGCGCGACGGCGAACCTCATCCGCCGAGATGGTGGCGGGGACGATTTCGGAGAAGACGTGAGCCTCGCGAACCCGTCGCGCAATTAATTGGGCGTACTGCGCCCCGAAGTCGACGACCAGGACGCTCAATGGCCCATGCCCACACCCTGGGAGCGCTGCAGCTGCTTACCCTCGGTCTGGAGTGACGGAGCCAGCATGACCTCGGCCTTCTGGAACTCCTTCAGGGTCTCGTAACCACACGTCGCCATCGAGGTTCGAAGAGCGCCAAAGAGGTTGAGACGGCCGTCGTTCTCGTGAGCGGGACCGACGAGAATCTCCTCGAGAGTGCCGCGGACTTTGGTGCGCACGCGAGTTCCGCGGGGCAGGGTGGGATGGAAGGTCGCCATTCCCCAGTGATAGCCACGGGCCGGAGCCTCCACAGCACTGGTGAGCGGCGAGCCAATCATGACCGCGTCGGCTCCACACGCGATGGCCTTGGCGATGTCGCCACCCTTACTCATTCCTCCGTCGGCGATGACGTGGACGTAGACGCCGGTCTCGTCCAGGTGGCGCATCCGGGCCCCCGCGACGTCCGCGATGGCCGTGGCCTGGGGAACTCCGATGCCGAGCACGGCGCGAGACGTGCAGGCATTTCCCGGACCCACCCCCACCAAGACGCCCGCGGCTCCCGTGCGCATCAAGTGCAGGGCCGCTTGATAGCTGGCGCAGCCTCCCACGATGACGGGCAGTTCGAACTCCCGGATGAATCGCTTCAGGTTGAGGGGCTCGACCGTCTTCGAGACGTGCTCGGCCGAGACCACGGTCCCCTGAATCACCAGGATGTCGAGCCCGGCTTTGAGAATCGAGGCCGCCATCCACTCCGTCTTTTGGGGAGTCACCGACGCGGCCGTCGTGATCCCCGCGGCCTTCATCTCCCGGATTCGCTCCTCGACCAACTCCAACTTGATCGGTTCCAAGTACATCTGCTGCATGCGAGCGGTGGCCTTGTCGTCATCCAACTCACTGATCTCGTCGAACAGGGCCGTCGGGTCCTCGTAGCGAGTCCAGAGGCCCTCCAGGTTCAGCACACCGAGTCCGCCGAGGCGCCCGAGCGCTACCGCCGTGCGGGGGGACATCACGCCGTCCATCGCCGCTCCGAGCACGGGCAGTTCGAACTTGTAGGCGTCAATCTGCCACGAGATATCGACGTCTTCGGGGTCGCGGGTACGCCGCGAGGGCACGATCGCGATGTCGTCGAAGCCGTACGCTTGACGAGCCGACTTGTAAATACCGATCTCTACTTCCGCCATGGGGACCTCCGAGGGGGCGCGAACGCGCGACGACTCCCCCCAATCTACAAGACTCCCCGGGCCGTAGCGACGGGGTGAACCCTCCTCACCCCTTAGTCTGTGGGCGACCCCTTTCCTAGGAGCCCCCGTGAAATCCCTCGCCCGTTTCGCCGTTCGACGTCGCTGGTTCGTCCTCATCCTCTGGATCATTCTCGCCGTCGGCATCAACGCCTTGTCGGTCGCCGTAGGGACCTCCTACTCCAACTCGTTCAACCTCCCGGGTACCAACTCGGTTCACGCCCTCCAACTCCTGCAGAAGGGTTTCCCCGCCCAGGCCGGCGACTCTGACCAGATCGTGTTCTCCTCCTCTACTCCTCTGTCCACGCAGGCGAGCACGATTAACGCCACCCTCGACACTCTGCGCTCTCTGCCCGAGGTGGCCTCCGTGGTCTCGCCCTTTTGTGCCAGTTCGACGCCCTGTGCCGGCTCCCACCAGATCAGCCGCTCGGGCTTGATCGCCTACGCCACGGTGACCTTCACCGGTCAGGCCAACCAGCTCTCGAGCGCCGACGTCACCCGTGTCGAGACCACGGCCGAACACCTTCGATCGCCTCAGCTCGCGGTGAACTTCGGGGGAAACGCCTTTGCTAACCAGAGCGCCCCGAAGGGCTCTCCGGGCGAGGGGGTGGGTCTTCTCTTGACCGCCGTCGTCCTCTTCTTGGCCTTCGGCTCCCTGGCGGCCATGGTCTTGCCCCTCGGCGTCGCCCTCTTCGCCATCGCCATCGCCTCGGCGTCGACCTCGCTACTCAGTCACGCTCTCTCGATTGCCCAGTTCGCCCCCATTCTCGGATCCCTGATCGGACTCGGCGTCGGGGTGGACTACGCCCTCTTCATCGTCACGCGCACTCGCCAGAATCTGCGGGCGGGTATGAGTGTGGAGGACGCCATCGTGAACGCGGGCAATACCTCGGGACGAGCGGTCCTCTTCGCTGGAGCGACGGTGGTCGTCGCCCTCCTCGGCATGCTGACCTTGGGTTTTGGATTCCTCAACGGACTCGGAGTCGCCGCGGCCCTCACCGTTTTCATCACCATGGCGGCCTCCTTGACGCTTCTCCCCTCGCTCCTCGCGATGTTCAAGTTGCGCGTGCTGTCGAAGAAGGAGCGTCGCCAACTCGCCGACGAGGGTCCCCACGAGGCCGAGATGTCCGGTCGGTGGAACCAGTGGGCTCGCTTCGTGTCTCGTCACCCCCGCCGTCTGAGCGTGCTGGCGCTACTCGTCGGCCTTCTCGTCGCCATCCCCACCCTGTCGATCAACCTCGGGATTTCCGACGCCGGCTCCGATCCAGCCGGATCGACGACTCGGGTGGCCTACGACACCCTGGCCAAGGGCTTCGGACCCGGTTTCAACGGTCCCCTGGTCGTCGTCGGACAGATCACCTCTCCGAGAGACCTCGCCACGATGAACTCGTTGGATCTCTCCATCAAGTCCCTCTCGGACGTGGCCTTCGTCGGACCGGTCGTGACCAACCAGAGCAAAACCGTGGCGCTGATCAACGTCGTCCCGTCCTCCAAGCCCCAGTCCACCCAGACCTCGGCGCTCATCGACCACCTCCGCCAGACCACCATTCCCGCGGCGACGACGTCCTCCCACACGGCGATCTACGTCGGGGGCGCCCGCGCGATCTCGGACGACTTCTCCCACGTCCTTAATTCGAAGATTCCCCTCTTCCTCGCCGTCATCATCATCCTGGGTGGGCTGCTCCTGATGATCGCCTTCCGTTCACTCCTCATCCCTCTGGTCGCAGCCCTCATGAACCTGTTGGCCGTGGCCAGCTCCTTCGGGCTCGTCACCGCGGTGTTCCAGTGGGGCTGGGGCGCCTCTCTCATTGGATCGGGTTCGGGGCCCATCGAGTCCTATCTGCCGATCATCATGATCGCCATCCTCTTCGGACTCTCCATGGACTACCAGGTGTTCCTCGTCTCTCGCATGCACGAGGACTGGGTCCACCACGGTGACAACGAGAGGGCCATCGTGGCCGGTCAATCCACGACCGGGCGGGTGATCACCGCGGCGGCACTCATCATGATCAGCGTCTTCTTCTCCTTCGCCTTCGGTGGTCAACGCATCATCGCCGAGTTCGGAATCGGCCTCGGGGGCGCGGTTCTCCTCGACGCCTTCGTTATCCGTACCGTGCTCGTGCCGGCCCTCATGCACTTCATCGGCCGAGCCAACTGGTGGATCCCGAAGAGTCTCGACCGAGTCATCCCGCGGGTCGCTCTCGAGTCCGACGAGGGCTAGTCGTGGACCGGATTGCGGTGGTCTCCCTCGGCGGCACCATCGCCATGGGTCACCGGGGTCCCGACGGTCTCACCGTCTCGCTCGGCGCGAACGACTTCGCGCACGCCCTCGCGCGTCCCGACCTCTCGTTCACCGGGGTCGATCTGTGCTCGCGCGACTCCTCGGAACTCTCCGCTCGCGACCTCAGTGATCTCGTGACGACCCTCACCCGTCTCGGCGACGAGGGTATTCACCACGTCATCGTCACCACCGGCACCGACTCCATGGAAGAGGTTGCCTTCGCGCTCGAGCGTCTCGCCCCGGCGTCCGCCCGGGTGGTCGTCACCGGCGCCATGCGTGCCCCCACTCTCGACTCCCACGACGGTCCGGCTAACCTACGCGCCGCCCTGAGTGTGCTCACGAGCGCCGCGAGCCGCGACCTCGGCGTAGTCGTCGTGATGAACGACGAGATCCACGGAGCGGATCTGGTGCGAAAGTCTCACGCCACCTCGACGGCGTCGTTCACCTCCTACCCGGGCGCCCTCGGGTGGGTCGGTGACGGCGTCGCCCTCCTCGTGAACCGCCCGGCCACCCGGCGCGCTCGCCTCGAGGGGCCCCTCGACCCCGCGGCGCGCCACGTCGCGCTCGTGACGACCTACCTGGGGGACGAGGGCCGGACGTTGCACGCCCTCGGAGAAGGATCTCTCGACGGCCTCGTCATCGAAGCCTTCGGCTCGGGACGGCTCACCCCCCACGCGGCCGACGCCGCCCTGACTCTCGCTCAGCGTCTCCCGGTCGTGGTCGCTTCACGAACGGGAGCCGGCCTGCTCGAGCACTCCACCTACTCGGCTCCGGGTTCGGAGTCGAGGCTCCTCGCCGGCGGGGTCTTGAGCGCCGGTTGGCTCACCGGCGTCCAGGCCCGAGTGCTTCTCGAACTGGCTCTGCGCACCGGATACTCGGCACGCCTCGCTGAGCTCTTCGCCGAGTTCCAGATCTAACTCTCGCGCCGGGTCGCCTGCACCGCCACCGAGAGATAGCGTCGCTCGAGCGAACCCCCGTAGGTCGTATCGATCACGGAGCGCAGTTCGTTCATCAGTTCGCGGCGCGAGTCGTCGTCGAGAGTGATGTAGCGAGAGTAGGTCCCGAGGAGCGCCACCATCTCGTCGGCTCGGTAGCTCTGGCGCCACGACTGCACAATGACGCGGGGCGGGCCGAAGTACTCCGCGGCGCTGACGACCGGTTGAGTCGTATCCAGGCGCGCCCACAGATCAGCCACGTCCTCAGCTGGCTCGCGCAGTTCAGCCAAGAACGTCGGCTCGTCGAGGAGTGCCACGCCAAGATCGGACATTCCGGCGGCTCTCAGAAGTGGTTCGACCCGCGAGACGAAGTCGGCGTAACTTGAGGCGGCGAGCACCTTGTTGGCCATGAGGATGATGCGTCCCTCGGACTTGAGCGCCTCGGCCGCGAGACGCCAGCGCACTGCGCCGTCCACCCAGTGAAAGGAGGTCGCGGCGATCACCGCGTCAAAGGTCCGCCCGGCCCGATCCCACTCCTCGAAGGACGCCACCGCTACTCGAAAGGGCTCTCCGGCAAAACGCTCGGTGGCCCGCGCGGCGAGGTCCGGACCGGGTTCGACGGCGTCGACAACGAGTCCGCGAACGAGCAGGCTGGTGGTCGCGACCCCGGGGCCGCACCCGATTTCGAGTACGTGATCACCCTCTACGAGGTCGCAGCGCTCGAGAACGAGATCGACGAAGGCGTCCGGGTACCCCGGTCGACGCTCCTCGTACTCGCTCACGACGCGATTGAACGACTGGGCCCGTTCGAACGTGGTCACGCCCCAGTTTGACGCGAGAGCGCGTGACGAACGAGTGAAGAGTGCGACACCCGGGCAAAAAAAACGCCGGGCCCCACAAGGGGGCCCGGCGCCACTGGACGCGCCAGTGTTACATCATGCCGCCCATCCCGCCCATGGAAGGATCGGGCGCCCCGGCGGGCTCGGGCTTATCGGCGACGCTGGCCTCGGTGGTCAAGAGCAGAGCCGCGATGGACGCCGCGTTCTGCAACGCCGAGCGGGTCACCTTGGCCGGGTCGATGACTCCCGCCGCGACGAGGTCCACCAGCTCACCAGTCGCGGCGTTCAGACCCACCGATCCTTCGGCGTCGGCCACTTCGCGCACCTTGACGGCGCCCTCGTACCCGGCGTTCGCCGCGATGTGACGCAGCGGAGCCTCGAGGGCGTGGGCCACGATACGAGCACCCGTCGCCTCGTCACCGACCAGCGTGTCGATGAGGCTCGCAACGGCGCTACGCGAGCGCACGAGGGCGGTTCCCCCACCGGCGACGATACCCTCGTCGATCGCGGCACGCGTGGCGCTGAGGGCATCCTCGATGCGGTGCTTCTTCTCCTTCAACTCGACCTCGGTCGCGGCTCCCACCTTGACGACGGCCACACCACCGGCCAGCTTCGCGAGACGCTCCTGAAGCTTCTCGCGGTCCCAGTCGGAGTCGGTCGACTCGATTTCGGCCTTGATCTGGGCCACCCGGCCCGCCACGTCGGCGGCCGAACCGGCGCCGTCCACAATGGTGGTGGCGTCCTTCGTGACCACGATGCGACGCGCCCGTCCGAGCAGGTCGACGGTGGCGTTCTCCAACTTCAAACCAATCTCCTCGGAGATCACCGTCGCGCCCGTCAAGATGGCCATGTCCTGGAGCATCGCCTTGCGGCGCTCACCAAAACCGGGGGCCTTCACGGCGACCGAGGTGAAGGTTCCGCGAATCTTGTTCACGACGAGGGTGGCGAGGGCCTCGCCCTCGACGTCCTCGGCGATGATCAACAACGCCCGGCCGGACTGCATGACCTTCTCGAGTACCGGCACGAGGTCGTGAACGGCCGAGATCTTGCCCGACGTGAACAGGATGAACGCGTCCTCGAGGACCGCTTCCTGGCGTTCGGCGTCAGTGACGAAGTACGGGGAGAGGTAGCCCTTGTCGAACTGCATACCCTCGGTGAGCTCTAGCTCGATGCCGAAGGTGTTCGACTCCTCGACCGTCACCGTCCCGTCCTTACCCACCTTGTCGATGGCGTCGGCGATGGTCTCACCGATCAGCGGGTCGGCCGCCGAGATGGTGGCCACCTGGGCGATTTGACTCTTGTCGGCGACCTCGCGAGCCTGCTCGTGGATGGAACCGACCGCCGCGGCCACGGCCTTGTCGATACCCCGCTTCAGGCCGGCCGGGTTCGCCCCCGCCGCCACGTTGCGCAGACCCTCCTTGATGAGAGCCTGGGCGAGGACCGTCGCGGTCGTGGTGCCGTCACCGGCCACGTCGTTGGTCTTGGTCGCCACTTCCTTCACGAGCTGCGCGCCCATATTCTCGAAGGGGTCCTCGAGCTCGATCTCTCGCGCGATGGACACACCGTCGTTGGTGATGGTCGGGGCCCCGAACTTCTTACCGATGACGACGTTTCGACCCTTGGGGCCGAGCGTCACCTTCACCGCGTCGGCCAACTTGTCGACGCCGGCCTCGAGGCTACGTCGAGCCTGCTCGTCAAATTGCAACAGCTTGGACATAGCGGACCTACTTCTTGATGGTCGCGAGGACGTCGCGACTCGAGAGGATCAGCAGTTCTTCGCCGTCCACGGTGATGTCGGTGCCGCCGTACTTGGAGTAGACGACGGTGTCGCCCACGGCGACGCCCACGGGGATGATGTCACCGGTGGCCTCGGCGCGACGGCCGGGCCCCACCGCGAGGACCTCGCCCTGCTGGGGCTTTTCCTTGGCGGTGTCGGGAATCACCAGACCCGAAGCGGTCGTCGCCTCGGCGCTGTTGGGACGGACCACGATACGGTCGTCGAGCGGGTGCAGTTGCATTGCAAGCCTCCTGGTTGGTTAGCACTCAAACCTTGCGACTGCCAATTTAGCAGAAAGGTTG
>JAKBAZ010000038.1:0-442 GCA_021826255.1 Actinomycetes bacterium | reverse complement strand
CGTCCAGCCCTCGGACTGAGGGGTGTAGAGCGCCCGGTCGTGGAGTCGATCGGGGCGTTGCTGAAAGAACTCGACCGCGTCGGGAACGAGCCGAAAGCCTCCCCAATTCTCGGGGCGAGGCACGTCACGACCGGCGAATCGTTCGGTGACACGAGCCACCGCCTCCTCCAACTCCAGACGAGTCGTGAGACGGGCACTCTGGGCCGAGGCGTGAGCTCCGAGTTGGTGACCGCGCGGGCGCGCCGCGAAGTAGGCGTCGGACTCGGCGTCACTCATAGGGCTCACCGGCCCCTCGAAACGTACCTGGCGCCCCAGTCCCTCGCAGTACCACAGGACCGCCCCCCAGGGATTGTCAAGGAGTTCGCGACCCTTACGAGAGTCGTAGTTGGTGTACCAGCCCACCGACGTGGCGTCGCGGTGACGCAACAACACCATTCGAGAG
>JAKBAZ010000037.1 GCA_021826255.1 Actinomycetes bacterium | reverse complement strand
GATCTCCTCGAGGGCCCGCGCGCCCCGTTCGACGTCGTCTCGGAGTTCTCGCTGGGCGGCGCCGCTCAACCGGCGAAGCACCCAGTCGGTCACCTGCTCCTTGGTCGCGGGACGTCCGATGCCGATTCGTAGCCGGGTGAAGTCGGTCGTAGCGAGAGCACTCGAGATGGACCGCAGGCCGTTGTGGCCGGCGAGGCCGCCACCCCGCTTTACTTGGAGACGCCCGGGCTCGAGATCCAACTCATCGTGAACGACCACCAGGTGAGAGAGGTCGACGAGGGAGGCTCGAGTCACGAGGGGCGCGACGGCGGCTCCCGACTCGTTCATGAACGTGGTGGGTACCGCCAGTGAGACGGGACCCTCCGGCGTCGGAATCGTGGCGTACCAGGCGCGCAAGCGAGACTCCACCTTGAGCGTCACGCCGCGTTCTCGACAGAACTCTCGAACCACCTCGCCACCGACGTTGTGTCGAGACCCTTCGTACTCGGCCCCGGGATTCGCGAGTCCGACGACGAGGAGGCGTGACGGAGTACCCCGTCGGGGTTCACCGCGGCGCGGGGCCACGGTCGACTACCCGCGTTCGTTGGTCCTGGCAGCGCGTCCGGCGCGCGTGGTCACGACCGACAGGGCGCCATCGCCCGCGGCCACGACACCCTCGGGGAGGACGACGTCGGCCACGCGGATCGACTGACCCGGACGCAGGTGGGAGATGTCGACGTCGACGTGGGTCGGAATCGCCGCCGGAGTCGCCTTCACGGTCAAGCGAAAGAGCGCCTGGGACAACTCCCAGTCGGCGTGACGCACTTCCACGGCGTCACCCACCACGTGCAGCGGAACGACCACGGTCACCGGCTGGGACGGGTCCACCACCTGAAAGTCAACGTGGGAGAGGGTGCCCTTCACCGGGTGACGCTGGACCTGGCGGGCCATGACGGTGAACGTCGCGTCCCCCGTCGACAAGTCAATGACGACGTTCAGACCCTTGTCCCCCGAGACGGCCTGGCGAAAGTCGCGCGCGTCCACCGCCACCGACAGCGGATCCACCCCCGCGCCGTAGATCACGGCCGGCACGTGCCCGGTCGCGCGCAGGCGGCGAGAGTTCCGCGTACCCTCGGCGCGGCCCGTCGTCGCGTTCAGAGTGATCTGGGTCATGGCTACTCCTCGTCAGTGGGCGCGCAAGGGCGCTACGCACAGGGAACCAAGTTTAGCGTCCCGGCGTCCCGGCCGTCTAACCGCCACTAGAGCAGGTTTTCACCGCCAAAGATGTCCGAGACCGAGGAGTCCTCGAAGATGGCCGAGATCGCGTTGGCCACAATTCCGGCGACCGACAGAATCTCCAGCTTCTCGAAACGGCGTTCCGCCGACAACGGCAGGGTGTCGGTGACGACCACGCGGCTCACCGGGGCGTTGAACAGGCGTTCGACCGCGGGCGGAGAGAAGAGTGCGTGAGTGGCCATCACCCAGATATCCTCAGCCCCGAAAGCTTTCAACAAATCGCACGCGGCGACGATGGTGCCGGCCGTGTCGATCATGTCGTCGACCACGACGCAGTGGCGACCCTCGACGCTTCCGACGATGTGGCGGGCCTCGGCGACGTTCGCGGTCCCCCGGGGGCGCGTCTTGTGCACCAGGGCCAGATCACACCCCAGGTGGGTGGCGTAGCGCTCGGCGACCTTCACGCGACCCGCGTCCGGGGCGACGACGACCAGTCGAGCCGGGTCGGCGTTCTCCTTGAGGTACTCCTCAATAACGGGGGCCGCGACGAGGTGATCCACGGGAATATCGAAGAACCCCTGAATCTGCCCGGAGTGAAAGTCCACTGAGAGCACTCGATCGGCACCCGCCGTCTGGAGCATGTCGGCGACCAACTTCGCGGTGATGGGTTCGCGACCCGTCGACTTACGGTCCTGACGGGCGTAGGCGTAACAGGGCACCACCGCCGTGATGGATCGAGCGGACGCTCGCTTGGCGGCGTCGATCATGATCAACTGCTCCATCAACGCGCTGTTCACGGGACTGCCGTGGGTCTGCACGATGAAGACGTGAGCTCCGCGGATGGATTCGTCGAAACGACAGTGAATCTCCCCGTTCGCAAACTCTCGGACGTTGGCTTCGGTCAGTTCAACACCGAGGCGATCGGCGATGTCACGGGCGAGTTCGGGGTGACAGCGTCCAGAGACCACCACGAGGCGCCGTTTTGAAAGGGACTCCACCGCACGAGACTACCCCGGCGCTCTCGACCTACGATGGCCCCAGTGGACGACGAGTTCGACCTCCTGGAAGAAAACCGAACGGAGTGGGGTCTCCCCGGCCCGCTACCTTCTCGCCGTCGCCTCTTCTTCCCGGTAGAGGGCTTGCGCCATCTCTCAGGTCTCCAGTGGACGGATGAGCCCCCACAGTTCCTTCTTCTCCACGGGCGCGGCCAGAACGCGCACACCTTCGACACCACCCTGCTCGCCCTCCAACGACCGGCCCTCGCCGTCGACCTCGCCCACCACGGGCACTCCGACCCCGCACCGACCGGCCCGTCCGGGGTTCTCGAACACGCCGCCGACGTGGTGACCCTCCTCGACTCGCTCGGGGGCGAACCGGTGGTTCTGGTGGGAATGTCTCTCGGGGGCCTCGTGAGCATGGTGGTGGCCCACGAGCGACCCGAGCGGTTGCGACACCTCGTTCTCGTGGACATCACCCCTTCGATTGACGGGGATCGAGCGCGGGCCGTCCTCGACTTTCTCGACGGACCCGAGAGCTTCTCGAGCCTCGACGAAATGGTGGAACGCACGATCAGTCACCACCCCACCCGTTCGGCGAGCTCACTTCGCCGCGGAGTCCTTCACAACGCGATTCGGCGCCCCGACGGGCGCTGGACGTGGCGCCACCAGCAGTATCCCCCGGCCCTAGCGTCCCCCGCGACACGTCCCGACCTGTGGCCGGTGCTCGAAGAGATTCCCCTCCCCGTGACTCTCGTGCGCGGCGATCGGCCTCCGTCGGTGGTGCGCGACGAGGACGTCAGCGAGTTTCGCCGGCGGCGCCCGAACGACGAGGTCGTGACGCTCCACGGCGGCCACTCTCTCCAGGGAGACGACCCCCTCGAGCTCGCCGCGGTCCTCGCCCGGATCGCCCCGTGAGCGGTCCTCGCACCGAGCTGGCGGGGGAGGGCTCGAACCTCCAACTTTCGGAACCAAAATCCGACGTTCTGCCAATTGAACTACCCGCCATGGGTTACGGTGCAGTTTCCCCACTTCTTAGCTCGGTCCGTGAGAGTCTTTACACCGCGGGACCAGACTAGAGGACGCCGAGAAAGGTAGAGGACCGACCGTGAGCAATTCCAGCGCATCAACCTCCTTCGTAGCGATCGTTGACGACGACCCCGCTATTCGTAACTCGCTCGGGCGAGCGTTACGCATGGAGAACTACGACGTCGAACTCTACGAAGACGGCTCAAGCGCTCTGCGGGCCATCCAACTGCGGGCCCCCGACGCCATCATCCTCGACCTTCAACTCCCCGACGTCGACGGACTCGAGGTGTGTCGGCGCATCCGGCGAGCCGGCGATGCCACACCCATCTTGATGGTGACCGCGCGCGACGCAGTGGACGACCGGGTGGAGGGCCTCGACGCCGGAGCGGACGACTACCTCGTCAAGCCCTACGACCTCGCCGAACTTCTCGCGCGCCTGCGCGCCCTCCTTCGGCGACGTCAGGTCACCGACGGGGACGACACCGTTCTTCGTTTCGAGGACCTGACGCTGAATCCCGGAACTCGCGAAGTTCGCCGCGGGGACCGCGACATCCAGCTCACCAAGATCGAGTTCGACCTTCTCGAGCTCTTTCTACAAAATCCCCGCCAGGTACTGACCCGCGACCAGATTCTGGATCTGGTGTGGGGCTACACCTTCGACTCGGGCACGAACTCCCTCGCCGTGTACATCGGTTACCTGCGCCGCAAGTTGGAAGAGAACGGTGAGGGTCGTTTGATTCAGACGGTTCGCGGAGTGGGGTACGCGCTTCGCGCGCAATGAACTTCCGCAGTCGGGTCATCCTCACCACCGCAATAGCGGCGGCGCTGGCGGTGATGCTCGCCGCCTCGGCGTCCTTCGTCGCGGCCCGCAACGCCCTGCTGCACTCGGCGGACGCGTCGCTTCAGAACGCCGCCGCCGGGGTGCTCTCGGGGAATCCCGTCCTGGTCGACGGTGGCGGAACTCAGGTCTCGTACTACATCGGAAACGGTGAGTGCATTCAGATTCGCTGCCTACCGGCGAACTCCGCCATCAAGACCATCGCCACGGCGGGGCACGGGGAGAAGATTCAAACCATCACGATCGGGGCCATTACCTTCCGCGAGTTGGTGGTCGGACTCCCGCTTGGAACGACGCTCGTGGAGGGCCAGGGGTTCACGTTTAAGTCTCCGACGACTCTCGCTGCGGTCTTCACTGAGAACTTCTCGGGACAGGTCGCCGAACTCCACAAGCTGCTGGGTACCCTCATGATCGTCGGAGCCGGGGCCCTCCTCATCGCCCTCGTCCTCGGAGTCACCCTGGCGAGAAACGCCCTGCACCCGTTGGAAGAAGTCACCGACGAGATCGAGGACATCGCCACCACGCTCGACATCGGACGACGCCTCGACGAGGGTGGCGACGACGAACTCGGTCGCCTGCGCGCCACCTTTAACCAACTCCTCGAAACGGTCGAGGCGTCCCAATCACTCCAGCGCCAGCTGGTCCTCGACGCCTCCCACGAACTACGCACTCCACTCACTTCACTGCGGACCAACGCGTCCATGCTCTCCTACCTCGATCGAATGAGCGCTGACGACCGCGAACAAATCGCTCGCGACATGACGATGCAGGTGGACGAACTCGCGGTGCTCATCGGCGACCTCGGCGAACTCGCTCGAGGCGAGCGATCAGAGGGACCCGTCGTGACCTTGCAGCTCGACGAGTGCGTCGAGGAGTTCGTCGACCTCGCCCGCACTCACGCCCGCACCAAGGGGATCGAGATTGAGTTGATAACTTCCCCGTCACGCGTGGAGGGCCGCCACGACCGGCTCGAGCGAGCCGTCTCCAATCTGCTCACCAACGCCATCAAGTTCACTCCGGAGGGCGGGCACGTGCGAGTCGAGACGTTCGACGGCACCGTCGTAGTGGCCGACTCCGGTCCCGGCGTCGCCGAAGAGGACATTCCCCACGTCTTCGAGCGCTTCTGGCGGTCGGCGAGTTCGCGAGCGCTCCCGGGTTCGGGACTCGGCCTCTCCATCGTGGATCAAGTCGTGAGGGAGTTCGGAGGCACGACGAGCGTTGAGCGAGATCCCGTCCTCGGCGGAGCGCGATTCACCCTACGACTTCCGACTTCACCGGGTTTCGAAACTTCTTAGGCGAGACTGGCACGATTCTCAGCGGTGCCTGCGATGCTGGAGAGGTGACCCCCTCACCTCGTACTCCCCAGCAACGGGATCGTCGATTCGCCCGTGTCCGACTCGTGTCGCGGTCGGTCTTTCTCGGCTCGACCGCCTTTTCGGTTCTCACCGTCGGATATCTCGCTTCCATCACCCACCTCCACTCCAAAGTGGTCGTGACCCCCACAACCACCACCACGACGACGCCGAGCGGGGTCTCGGGCGCGACCGGGGCGACCGGGTCGACCGCGACGACACCCACGACCGCGCCCACGACGACAACCACTACGTGTTACACGACCCCGTCGGGTACCACGATGTGCAACTAGTTCTGTGAACTTCACCGTCTGGGGACTGAGCGGGACGCTGCACACCTCGGGAGGTCTCGAGGTGGACGACGCCGCCGAGCGACTCTGGTACTGGGTCTCTGAGATCGATTCCGCGTGCAATAGATTCCGACCCGACTCGGAGATCTCCCACATCAACGCCACGTCGGGCCCGCACACACTCTCGCCCACGCTCACTCGAGCCCTCATCGCGGCGAAGCGCGCCTACGACATCAGTGAGGGCGCGTGCGACCCCACGATTCTCACGAGCCTCGAAATGTGGGGGTACGACAAGGACTTCGCGCTACTGGGCGAGATTGCCTCTTCCGAACTGGGAGATCCCTCCCCCGGGCCCTCACCGGGATTTGAACGGATCCACTTTGATCCCACCACGTCGAGCGTCAACCTCGAGCCCGGAGTACGTCTCGACCTCGGATCGAGCGCCAAGGCCCTCCTCGCCGACCTCGTCGTGGCCGACCTTCGTGACCGGGGCGGAGTCTGCGTCGAGGTGGGTGGCGACGTCGCCCTCTCGGGGACAGGCCCGGAGGGACCTTGGGTCATTGGAGTCAGCGACTCGCTGACCATCACTGGCTCTGAGCCGCGCGTCGCCATGTCCGCGGGGGCTCTCGCCACGTCGTCGACCCGAGTGCGAGCCTGGACTCGCGGGGAGCGACGGGTGAATCACATCATCGATCCCTCGACGGGATATCCGGCTGACGGACCCTTCGTCAGCGCCACCGTCAGCGCCACCGACTGCGTGAGCGCCAACGCCCTATCCACCGCCGCTCTCATCTGGGACGAGACCGGGCCGTTTCGAATCGCTCAGGGCGGTAGTGCCGCTCGTCTGGTGAGACGTGACGGAACCCTCGTGTTCGTGGGAGGATGGCCCAACGAGGAGGACTCATGATTGCCCTCACCACTCCCTACTTGTGGTACGCCACGCGAGCCACCGGAATCGCGGCGATGCTCTTGTTCACCGTCGTAGTCTGCCTCGGTGCCCTCGTCGCGACCCGGGTCGGCGGCACCTTCATCGGCCGATTCGAAGTGAACGAGATCCACCGCTCCATCTCCGTGACCGCGGTGGTCTTCCTCGTCATTCACGTCGCCACCACCGTGCTCGACACCTTCGTCTCCACTGGTCCCATCTCCGCCATCGTGCCCTTCACCTCGAGCTACAAGACTCTGCCGGTCTCGCTCGGGACGGTGGCGTTCGACCTGATTCTCGCCGTGTGGATATCGAGCATGGTGAAGGTCCGTATTCGCAACGTCACCTGGCGATTCATCCACTGGTTCAGTTGGTTGGCGTGGGCTATCTCGTTGCTCCACGCCTACACCACCGGTACGGACGCTCGAAAGGGCGTGGTCTTTTTCGCCGTCCTCGCTTGCACCGTCGCGGGACTCGGGGCTCTCACCTGGCGGATCTTTGCTCGACCGGCCCGGGCGGCCGGACGTACCGCGCTCTCGCCGCTGGCCCACGCGCCCGCACCGACGAGGTCGACCGCGCCGTCGCACTTTCCGCGAGTGCCCGTGGCTCAGCGACCCGTTCGCCCCAGCCAGCGAGGCCGTCGATGATTCCCCCCCGGAGCCTGCCCCGACTCTTCGCGGGTTCGAGCGATCGACCCAACAGCCTCGCCCAGCACCACGAGATCTTCGGGGGCTCGACTCGAGTCGCCAACCCTCTCGAGGAGTTACGAGCGTCCGGACTGCTCGGCCGAGGGGGCGCGGGATTTCCCACCGCGAAGAAGGTGGAGCTACTGCGAAGCCAACGGGGTCACCACAAGTTCGTCGTCGTTAACGCGATGGAGGGCGAGCCCGCGGCTCACAAAGACTTTCGTCTGCTGTCGACCAACCCCCATTTGGTTCTCGAGGGCGCCGAGGCGCTCGCGAACCTCATCGGGGCCGATCGCATCGCCGTGTGCGTTGCGCGAGATAATCCCACCCTCGTCAATCACGTCGAGCGAGCCGTTCACGAGCGGGCCCGTCAGAACTCGAGGGGCCCGGCCATCGACTTGCACACTCCCCCGTGGCGCTACATCGCCGGGGAGGAGTCGGCCCTCGTCAACTGGCTCGACGGACGAGAGTCCCTCCCCCAGTTTCGACGGCACAAGCCGAGCATTTTGCACATCGGTCGCGGCGCGGCCCTCGTCGATAACGCCGAAACGTGCGCCAACGTCGCCCTCATCACCCGTTACGGAGCCGAGTGGTACCGAACCCTCGGCACCACCGGTCACCCCGGTTCCACCGTCGTCTCGGTCACTGGAGCGGTCGTGCGCCCCACCGTGCTCGAAGTGAACGTCGGGACCCCACTGCGCAGCATTCTCGAGTCCGCGCGGGCCGACACCTCGCCCCAGGCGGTCCTACTTGGGGGCTACGGCGGCGTGTGGGTGGGACCCGAGCTTCTCGACGCCCCCTACGCCAACGACGTCCTCGGTGAACGGGGTCTCTCAGTGGGGGCGGGCATCGTCGTCGCCCTACCCCGAGCCGCGTGCGGCCTCGTCGAGTCTCACCGGGTCGTACGCTGGATGGCTCACGAGAGTGCTCGCCAGTGCGGCCCGTGCGCCTTCGGACTTCCGGCCATCGCCGAGGACCTCGCCCAGGTGATTCGGGGTGGACGCGACGGAGTGAGCGCTCGGACCCGCCTCGAGCAGCGCTGCGCCAGCGTGGAAGGACGAGGTGCGTGTCGGCACCCCGACGGGGTCATTCGCTTCGTGCGCAGCGCTCTCACGGTCTTCGCCACGGACCTCGACCACCATCTCGCCGGTGCGCCCTGCGCCGGTGCCCGGTCCCGCCAGCGTTACCTGGCCGTCCCCTCATTGGAGAAGGAGGAGGAACTCGTATGGGAGTAATACGCCGCCACGGACAGTTCGTGATTCGGGTCAACCCCATCCTCTGTGACGGATTCGGCCACTGCGCCGAACTGGCCCCCGAGATCATTCACCTCGACGAGTGGGGGTACCCCGTGATCGACCCCACGCCCATTCCCCTCGCCGACGTGGGGGCTCTAACGTCGGCTCGCTACGCCGAGCGGGGGTGCCCGCGCCAAGCCCTCTTTATCGAGCGCCTACCCGACTCGGAGACCCGGTGATTTCGCGAACCACCCAGCGCAGCGAGTAGTGTGGACGGGCCATGGGATCTCTGATTAAGAAGCGCCGCAAGCGCATGCGCAAGAAGAAGCACAAGAAGATGCTGAAGCGAACTCGTTTTCAGCGTCGCGCCGCCGGTAAGTAGATCCCGTTACCCCGGTCGGGGTGTCGTACGTGATTTAATCCAGCGCAGGGGACCGACGCGTTCCGGCACGTCCGTAGTCTCTACGACCTCACCCACCACGAAGACGGTGGATCCCGACCCCGCGAGTCGTACGTCGTCGTAGCGCGCTCGCGCCCAGTCCAACAACTCCCCGAGTCGAGGTTCCACCACTCGGGCCGCGGCTTCGAGGTCGTTGAGCCCCCCGACCACCGTTCGGTGACCCTCGTCGAAAGCCCGGTAGACCCCCGCCGTACTCACTCGCCACCCGGGAAGAAGGAGGGTCACGACGCGCTCTTCGTCACTCAGAGGAGTGACGGTCTCCCCCACCCCTTCGACGAGAGCCCGGCCGCCAACGAGGCAAAACGGTACATCGGAACCCAGTTCGAGAGCCCGTGAGAGATCACTCATCTTCGCCCAGCGAAGAATCGCCGCCGCGTCGGCACTTCCTCCCCCGAGGCCCCCACCCGACGGGATGACCTTTTCCAGTCGCACGCCCGCTCTGCGTTGGACGAGTCGAAGCGCTCTCGCGACCAAGTTGTCCTCACCCGACGTCACGTCGGGGCCCGCCCCCACGACCTCGAGGTAGTCGGCGTTCTCGTCAATCTCGAGGACGTCGACGAGGTCGAGACTGCACATCTCCGAGCGAAGTTCGTGGTACCCGTCGGGTCGTCGACCCGTCACCTCGAGCGTCCAGGTGAGTTTGGCCGGGGCCTCTAGTCTCATCGACTCTGCGCCAGGGTCGCGAACTGCTCGAGTGAGAGTTCTTCGGGTCGTTCAGTGCCGGTGAGACCAGCGCGCTCAAAAACCCCCTCGGTGGCCCACTCGGCGAGGGATCGCCGAATCATCTTGCGCCGTTGCTGAAAGGCCAGGCGTACGACGGTAAAGATCTCCTGCTCGGAGACGCGCGCCGGGTCGATAGCGACCGCGGGG
>JAKBAZ010000036.1 GCA_021826255.1 Actinomycetes bacterium | reverse complement strand
GGACGAGGGGGAGTGAGTCACCGAGACGTCGGCCACGATGACGACGTAGCGGCCGTCACGTTGGGCACGCAAACAAAAGTCGACGTCGTTCATCACGACCGGCAAGGTCTCGTCGAGGCCGCCCAACGCGTTGAAGGTGTCACGAGAGAAGATCTGGACCGCCCCGGTCACCGCGGCGACGTCGCGCCGCGCCAGAATGTACTCGTCACGTACGAGGTAGTTCACGCCCTGACGTACGTGCTGAGGGTACGGGGCGAGGGCGATGCCGTCGTGGTCGTGACGACCCTCGTCGTCCACGAGAACGCAACCAGCGATGGCGACGTCGTCGAGTTGCGCGACCGAGAGTAACTGGTCCAGCCAGTCGTCTTGGGTGATGACGGTGTCGTTGTTGAGAGTCACAATGAACTCCCCCGAGCCCTGGCGCACACCCTTGTTGATGATGGCCGCGTAATTGAATGGTCCCGGACAGGGCACCACGAGGTGGGGGGTGGAAGTCAGATAGTCGAGGGAGTCGGGCTCCACCGAGTCGTTATCGCAGATGATGATGCGGTAGTGGGGGTAGCGGGTCACGCTCACCACGGAGTCAAGGCACCTCGCGAGAAGGTCCATTCGATCGCGCGTGGGAATGACGATGTCCACGAGTGGTTGACCGAGCGGACTCAGGCGCCACGAGACGAGCGTGTCGAGGGGGCCCGGACCCACTTCGGCTCCGAGACCACGACGAGCCAGGGCGGCGCGCACCACCCGCTGAGAATCAATAGCGAGAAGCGGATCACGTTGTGAGGGTCGACCCGGAAGAACTTCGGGAAGGTGACGAAAGACCGCACCTGACTCGTGGAGGCGCAGGTAGAGGTCGTGTTCGATCGCCGCCCCGGCTTCGAGCCGGGGTCCCCCAATCTCGTTCACCAGGGAACGTCGAAGGAGCGCGGGTCGGCCGACGACGTTAAAGCTCCACAGAGAGTGAGGACCAATTTCGTCGGGCTTGAGGCGGGGTCGGTTGGGGGTGTCACCCTCTTCGTCGCCGAAGATGACGTCGGCGCCCTCCGCGGCACGGAGGAGTCGAGCCGCTACGGCGTGATGTTCGCGCCACTCCCGAGAGTCGTCCACGAGGAGAAGCCAGGTCGACGGCAAGACGAGGGCCCGAGTCACCTCGTCGACCACGCGCGCGGGGGAGGCGTCGGGAGCGAGGGGCACGATGACGACATCCTCGGGGGCGAGAGGCTCTCCACGGAGGATTCGGGGCGAGTAGTGGAGAGGAAAGGGTTCGGCCTCGGTCAATTCGCGGGCGGCGCGAGGGTGAGTGGGCGCGGGTCGCAGTCGAGTAAAGGCGCGTCGGCGTCGGGTGTCGTCGCCGAGCACGGGGCCGAGGAGCCGCGCGAGAGGCGAGGATGAGGCATCACGCACGTCACGGTGAAACTCGCGCCAGCGTCGGCGAATCTCCTCCTCGTCAAGAGCGACGTCGAGTTCCGTGAAGCGAGCGTGAGAGGTCAAGGACGCCTTTCTGGGTGGACAACCTCCAACGAATCTAACCGGGGACGAGAAATCGGGGGTTCGCCCGGGGGATGCCGGTTAGGACTATGGTAAGGCGGCTACTACAGCACATCAATGAAGGTGATAACTCCGATACAGAAATGAGGTTGTCGTGTCTGACGGCACCGTCTCAACGCCCGCGGGCGAGACTTCACACGAACTACGCTCGGGGGTCTTAGGGCTCTTCGACTCGGTGGTGATGGGCGTGGCGGGTTCCGCGCCGGCCTACTCCATTGCGGGAACGACGGTCGCCCTCTTCGGCGCGGTGGCCTTCGGCGGTCCGGCGGCGTTGCTGTACTGCGGCATTCCGATGTTCGGAATCGTGTTCGCCTTCAACTACTTGTCAAAGGACGACTCGGCGGCCGGGGCCAGCTACTCCTGGGTGAGGCGAGCACTTCACCCCATTCTGGGATATCTGTCCGGATGGGCTCTCGTGGTGTCGGCGCTCATCTTCATGGTGATCGCGACCTTTCCGGCGGGATCGGTCGTGCTGGGCCTCTTTTCCAACTCACTCGCGTCCAATAAGGGCCTCGTGACTCTCTTTGGCGCGCTGTTCTTTCTCCTCATGGTGGGAGCGGTGGCCGCGGGGGTGACCGTGACGGTCACCGTCCAGGTCATCATGTCGTCTATTGAGGTGGTGCTCCTCGTCATCTTCGCCGCACTCGCGCTCTTCCACGCTCACCACGTCGCGTCCTTCAGTTGGCACTGGCTTTCGCTCAGCGTCTTTCACGACAAGGGGTCGAGCGGATTCTTCGCGGGAGCTCTCGTCGCGGCCTTCTACTACTGGGGTTGGGACGTCACCGCGAACTTGAACGAGGAGACGAAGAATGCCAAGTCCACGTCGGGACTCGGTGGTCTGCTCGGGACCCTCGTCGTGTTCTTGCTCTTCGAGGTCTTCACCATTGCGAGCAACATGGTCTTAACCCCCGCGCAGTTGGGTAACTCCAATAACGCCGCCGACATTCTCGCCGTGCTCGGTCAGGCCGTCTGGCACGGAACGGGCGGGAAGATCATCGTCCTCGCGGTGTTGCTGTCGACCGTGGCGACGCTCGAGACCACGTTGATTCAGGTCACCCGGACCCTCTTCTCCATGGGTCGCGAACACACGTTGCCGAAGGCTTTCGGCCGAGTTCACCCGGTTCGTAAGACCCCCATGGTGGCGACCCTGACCGTGGCGATCATCTCGGTGTTGTTGTTCGTCGGGAGCCAGTACGTGGGCTCGATTGGCACCATCTTGAGCGACGGCATCAACTCCATCGGTATCCAGATCACCTTCTACTACGGTCTGGCTGGACTCAGCGTGGTGATTCTCTACCGTCGTCAGCTCTTCAAGTCGGTGTCCAATTTCATCTTTATGGGGTTGTGGCCGCTCGCGGGAGCAATCTTCATGTTCGTCGTTCTCGACAAGGTGCTGCCTGGTCTTAACACCACGACGAAGTTTGTGGGCATCGGGGCGATGGCCCTCGGACTTATTCCGATGCTCTACTTCTGGCTGGTGGCGAAGTCGTCCTACTTCAAGATGCCGGCGAAGGAAGATCGCCACGCCGTGTTGATGGAGTTTGAGCAGAATCTCTAGCGCTCATCGCCCCGGGAGACGGTCCCGTCTCCCGGGGCGATTTTGCGCTTACGTCGACTGAGTCGGCCGCGTAAATCGCCGGGCCGACGCGAAGACGAACAGTGCGACGACTCCGTAAAGTCCGAGAAAGACGGGAACCACCTGGACACTGGAGTGTCCGACGCCAGCACTGACGAGCGCAGGACCGAGGGTGCCCCCGATCATCGTCGCCAGCATCAGGCTGCCTATCCCGTCGGCGTCGTGGGGAACGAGTTCGGTGTACCAGATGATGCCCATCGGAAAGACCGAACCGAGAAACAGGCCGAGAACCGGGTAGCTCACCAACCCGACGGGCCGAATCGAGGAGAGGCCGACATCGACGAGGGCGGCGACGAGGCAACCGAGTAGAAGGCGGGTCGCTCCGAAACGCCGGTGCAGCCAGGTGCCCGCGGCCCGCGAGATCGTCATACCCGCCCAGAAGCCCGCAGTGATCCACGAGCCCACTGCGGTCGAGAAGTGCCAGCCCTCTACTTGAGCCGCCATCCAGCCGGACGCACTCGTTTCGAGGGAGACGTAGATAGCGAATCCCATCGTGAAGGTCCACATCATGCGTCGACGAGCGGGATGGGCCTTGGCGAGGCTTTGGAGCGGGTCGGCACCTTGAGCCGGGGCGTGAAGGCCCCGAAGTCCGATGGCGAAGGCCATCGATACCACGGCCAAGCCCACGAAGACGCCGCCGAAGTTATGGGGATTAACAAGGATCAGGATGACGGGGGCCATCACTGAACCCAAGCCGTAGCCGGCGTTACCGACGCTCAGCCGGTGAGTTCGACCCTCGGGCTTCGAGCGAGACAGCAGGGAGTTGAGAGAGATGTCGAGGACTCCAAATGCGAGTCCGACCAACGTAATACCGGCGAGAAACCACCACCACGACTTGGCGAGAGAACTCAGTATGAGTCCGAGGGCGAGCGTCGCGAGGGCGCTCGTCAACACTCGTCGGCCGGTGCTCTTTCTCAATCCCTGCCAGCCCGGCACGACGCCGAGAACGGCACCGAGAAAGTAGGCCGACAGGGACTCTCCCGCCGTGGAGAGCGAGACGTGGAAGTGGTGCGAAAAGGGAACGAGGAGGGGACCGAACAACGCCCCGACCAGGCCAGACAACGTGAACACGCCCGCCGTCGCGCCAAAGGACCATTGACGAAAGTCGACCTCAGTACTCGAGCGAACCGGCTCCGCCGAGTCTGCTGCCATGTCTCTTCAACCTCCAGGATGTACCGACGCGACCTTATCGAAGGCCTGAGTACACTCGCCCGAATGAACCTCGTGGAGAAGGACGACCTGATCGCGTCCGTCGACATTGGGGCGACCTCCATCAAGGTCGCCCGGGTGAGTGCGGACGGCCTCCTCGTCGACGAAGTGCGTCGAATTGATACTCCTTATCCGTGCACACCGGCCCGACTCGTTGAGGTTGTCGCAGAACAGATCTCCCTAACGGGTTGCCGACGGGCCGCGGTGGGATTCCCTGGGGACATGGAGGGTGGCCGTGTCGTCGAACCCGGCAATCTCTCGCGCGGGGGAGGAATCAGCACCCCCATCGATCCTGACATTGACGCCCTCTGGGTGGGTTTCGACGTTGAAGCGGCGTTGTGCTCACTCACGGGGATCGACGTGCGCGTCGTCAACGACGCGACGCTGGCGGCCTACGGATACCACCGGGGCCGAGGGCGTGAACTCGTGGTGACTCTCGGGACGGGCTTTGGAATCTCCCTCTTCGTCGAGGGGGAGTGGCGCAGGATTCGCGACGTGGGGTCCGCACCATTCCACGACTGGGGAAGCTACGACGAGGTGGGCGGAGAGCCCGCTCGAGAGGCCGATCCAGAACTGTGGCGTCGTCGAATACTCGTCGCTGTCAGAGAATTCGTCGACGAATTCGACGCAGACTCCGTCCACGTGGGCGGGGGAAACTCCCGCCACTTTACGGCGTCGGACTTTGAGAACCTCTCGGTGCCCGTCGAGCTAAACGACAACGAGGGAACCCTGGCGGGCGCGGCGAGAATTTTTTACCCCACCTCTCGCTGACGATAACGCGACTACGCTACGACTCTTCCCACGACGTCTGCTCAAGTGAGGTGCGACATGTCGACCATCTTCGAAGACGAGATTCGATCACAATCGAAAATCCTGGCGTCCCGGGCGCGAGAGTCAGCTCGCCTGGCCCGTCTCGCCGCGGCTGATTTCGAGAGTTGCACCCATCTCGTAGTGGCGGCTCGGGGCTCGTCGGACAACGCGGCGGTGTTCTTTCAGTACCTGGCGGGACAACGAACCGGCCGCCTCGTGGCCTTGGCCGCACCCTCGCTCTTCGAAGGGTCCGACTCGATGGATCTCTCGGGGGCGGGTGTCATCGCCATTTCGCAGTCGGGTCGTTCCCCGGGGATTGCGGACGTCGTGAAATGCGCGGATCGACAGGGGCGTCCGAGTGTGGCACTGACGAATAACTCTGAGTCGCCGCTGGCTGAGTCTGCGCGGTACGTCATCGACCTCGGGGCGGGTCCTGAACGGGCGATCGCGTCGACGAAGACGTTTACGAGTACGTGGCACGCCCTCGCCCAACTGGTCGACGCGATGAGCGAGGCGCCGCTGGAGGGACTATCGGAGGCGGCCGACTACGTCGCTGATTTGGTGGACTGGTCATTCGAACTCGACTACCCGCTGGATCTTCTAGACGCTCAGGGTTTGACCATGGTGGGCCGGGGCGTCGGACACGCGGCATCGTCGGAGGTGGCCCTGAAAGTGCGCGAAGTGACTGGTGTTCGCGCGGAGAACTTCGCCGCGCCGGATTACCTGCACGGACCGATTGGCGCCGATGGAGTGGGCAGCTCACTCGTCTTGCTCCTCACGGATGAACTGAGTGATGAGGTGGCGCGCGACATCCTGGCCGGGTGTCGAGACGCCGGGATGCAGACCATTGTGGTGCGCGCCCCCGAACGCGAGGGGACCGGGGCGGACGGTGAAATTGTTCTGCCGCGTCAGGCTCCCAACTGGCTGAACGCCCTCGGAATGGTGATCGTCGGTCAAGTCCTCGCGCTTCGTCTGGGTCAACGACGTGGTCGCCCCATCGACACGTCGCCCCGTCTCCACAAGGTGACGCTGTCCGCGTAGGTGTTTCACCGTCGTTAATTCTCGTCAATGTGTGAATATTTCTCATTTCCGTGGTTGCTTGATGTGAAAAATTCACATAGTGTGGCGAGGGAGTAGTTCACAACGTTCGGCTCGACCGGGAGGTCAAGTGGACGAACGAGAACATCCGTGTCGTCGGGGATCACCCCCGAGACTTAGGGGAGGAGTAGTCAGTGAAGAAGAAGTTTCGGGCCGGACTCGTGACTTCGGCACTCACGCTTGTTGCCTCGACCGTCGCGGTCGCGGGTGGCGCGATGGGTTCCGGTGTCGCGGGAGCTTCCGGCAATCAGGTCCTGCACCTGGACAACGAGCAGGGCGTCCTCTGGGCGTGCGCGTTCAATCCGTTTAACCCGTCCGACCTTCCGTACTCGGTGGGTCTCACCTACGAGACCCTCGACTTCGTCAACGCGTTGCAGAACGCGAAAGTGACCCCGTGGCTGGCGTCGTCCTACGCGTGGAGTAACGCGAACAAGACCTTGACGTTCACCATCCGTCCCGGAGTGTCGTGGTCGGACGGCGTGCCGATGACGGCGGCCGACGTGGCCTACACCTTCAACCTGTTGAAGGCGCACCCGGCGCTCGACCTCAACGCGGTCTGGTCGGTGCTGTCGAGCGTGAGTGCTCCGAGCGCCACCAAGGTGATCATGAACTTTAAGTCGGCCGCAGTGCCGTACTTCTACTACGTGGCCGACCAGGTGCCGATCGTGCCCGAGCACTTGTGGAGCAAGGTCTCGAACCCCGTGACCTACAGCGACCCCAAGCCGGTGGGTACGGGTGGTTACCTGATGACGCGTTGCACCCCGCAAGACATCGTCTGGGCCGCTAACCCCCACTACTGGCAGAAGGGTATGGCTCAAGTGAAGAACGTGGACATGCCCGCGTTCTTGTCGAACAACACCGCCAACGAGTACCTGGCGCAGGGTTCGTCGGCCTACGGGTCGCAGTTCATCCCCAACATCAAGACCTACTACGTCAGCAAGAAGGCTGGTAACTCCTACTGGTTCCCGCCCGTGGCCAACGTCTCGTTGTTCCCCAACTTGACGGTGCCCGGTCTTAACGACCCCAAGGTTCGTTTGGCGATTAGTTACGCCCTGAACCGCTCACTGGTGTCCAAGATCGGCGAGTACGGCTACGAGCCAGCCGCTTCCCAAACGGGTGTGGTGTCGCCGACCTTTAGTTCCTGGACATCGTCGGCGGCCACCGCGAAGTTGGGCGCCGGGTACAACCCGTCAAAGGCGGTCAGCCTGCTCGAGTCCGATGGTTACAAGAAGGTCAACGGAGTCTTCACGAAAAACGGTAAGGCCTTGAGCTTCACTCTGATGACCAACGGTGGCTACTCCGACTGGATTGCCTCCACTCAGGTGATGCAGCAGCAGTTGGCGGCGGTGGGCATCAAGATCACGTTGCTCGCTCCCGCGGCGAACACCTTCTACGCGGACGTGTACACCGGTAAGTACCAGTTGGCCTACAACGCTGAAACTGGCGGTCCGACCCCGTACTACGAGTTGCGCCAGATGCTGTTGTCGGCCAACTCGGCTCCGGTGGGTACCGCGGCGGCGTCTAACTGGGAGCGCTTCAAGAGCCCGGCGGTCGACACGTTGTTGAACCAGTACGGTGCGACGACGTCGCCCGCCGTGCAGCACAACATCGTGAACCAGTTGGAGAACGTCATGGTGACCCAGGCTCCGGTGATTCCGGTGTTGGAAGAAGTGGACTGGTTCGAGTACAACACGACCAACTACTCCAACTTCCCCACGGCCGCTAATCCCTACGCGCAGCCCGGTCTGTACAACCAGCCCGACTGGGGCTACGTGTTGGACCAGCTGAAGCCGAAGGCTTAGGCGTTAGCCTCAACTGAACGGAGCAGAGTCGGGGCGATGAAGTACCTCATACGTAGGTTTGGGTTCCTCGTGATCACCCTCTGGGGTGCTCTCACGGTGAACTTCTTCATCCCCCGACTCATGCCCGGCAGTCCCGCACTTTCGATTATTGGGCAGTCCCGCGGTCACGTGAACCCGGCGGCCCTCAAGGCGCTCGAGGCGGCCTTCGGGGGCACCCAACAGAACATCTTCATTTCCTACCTCGACTATTTGGGAAACGCCCTTCGGGGACAGTTCGGAGTTTCCCTCAGCTCTTCCTTTCAGCCTGTGACGACGGTGATTATGAGGGCGCTGCCGTGGACTCTCGGGCTGGTCGGGGTCACCACCATTTTGGGATTCCTCATCGGAACGGGCCTCGGGGCCCTCGCGGCGTGGCGTCGGGGCGGCGCGCTCGACAATGTGCTCCCTCCGATGTTCATCGTCGTCTCCGCATTTCCCTACTTCTGGGTGGGACTCCTCGCCATCTGGTTCTTTGCACTGACTCTCGGGTGGTTTCCGACTCTGGGCAGCTATTCGGAGAATCTCATCCCCAATTGGACGTCGTGGGGTTTTCTTCGTGACGTCCTCTGGCACGCCGTCCTGCCAGCCTTCACCATCCTCATCTCCTCGGTGGGGGGGTGGATTCTCACCATGCGCAACAACATGATCACGGTGGTGGCGGAGGACTACGTCAAGATGGCCCGAGCGAAGGGCCTGCACCCGAGACGAATCTTGTGGCAGTACGCCGGGCGCAACGCAGTGCTGCCCAGTCTCACGGGCTTCGCCATGTCCCTCGGCTTTGTGATCTCGGGGGCGATCTTGGTGGAGTTCGTCTTCAACTACCCCGGAGTCGGTTTTCTTTTGCTCACCGCCGTGCAAAACAACGACTACCCGCTGATGCAGGCCCTCTTCTTATTAATCACCGTGGCGGTACTGGTCTCCATCTTCATCGCCGATATTGCGACGACGATTCTCGATCCGCGAACGCGAGGTAGTCGATGAAGGTCGCAACTGTCCTTCGGCGCGCCGGTGTGGCGACGTGGGCGTTCCTCAAGCGCGATCGCAAGGCCCTCGTGGGTTCGATCATTCTTGTCGTCCTCTTCATCATCGCGGCGTTTCCCTCCTGGTTCACGCCGGACAATCCCGCGGCCGAGATCTACACTCCCGGACTCGGACCTTCGGGGTCACATCTGCTCGGAACGACCTCATTGGGCCAAGACATCTTTTCCCAACTCATGGCCGGAACTCGCCAATCGGTCTTGATTGCCCTCCTCGTGGGACTCTTCTCGACCGTGGCCTCCGTGATCATCGGGGTCACCGCGGCCTACTTCGGTGGTGTGATCGACGATCTTCTCTCCCTCTTCACTGACGTGGTGTTGGTAATCCCGACGTTCCCCCTCATTATCGTGATTGCCGGGTATCTCCAGGGTTCCGGGGGCGCGAGTTTTTGGACGTTGGTCTTCGTTCTCACCCTTACGGGTTGGTCCTACGGTGCTCGTCAACTCCGAGTCCAAGCACTCTCGCTGCGAAATCGGGACTACCTCCTTGCCGCTCGCGCTCGCGGGGAGAGTGCGTGGTACGTGATCGGTGTGGAGATGCTGCCCCCGATGACGTCACTGATTGTGGCCAACTTTTTGTCGTCCGCTCTCTACGCGGTGCTGACGGCGGCCGGCCTGCTCTTCGTGGGACTCGGTAATGTCAACTCCCAGTCGTGGGGGGCAATGCTCTACTGGGCTCAGAACAATGAGGCCCTCAACGCGGGCCTTCCCCTGTGGGCTCTCACCCCGGGCATC
>JAKBAZ010000035.1 GCA_021826255.1 Actinomycetes bacterium | reverse complement strand
AGAGCCAGGCCCAGGATCTCGCGGTCGCCGTTGAGGCTGACCCCGGTCGCGACCACGACGGCCCGAGAGACGACCCGACCGCCGACGCGGGCCTTTACGTCGGTGGCGTCGAGGAAGACGTAGGGGAAGGGGCTGTGGGCGAGGCTTCGGGTGCGGAACTGCTCGAGTCCCTCGTCCATCTCAGAGCAGATCCGGCTGACCTCGCTCTTGGAGAGCCCGGCCTCGACCCCCAGAGCGGCCACCAGGTCGTCGACCTTGCGGGTGGAGACCCCGTGGACGTAGGCCTCGATCACGACGGCGTAGAGGGCCTGGTCGACGCGCCGCCTGCGCTCGAGCACGCTCGGAAAGAACGAGCCCTCGCGCAGCTTGGGGATCTTCAGGTCCACGTCGCCGGCCTTGGTCGAGAGCGTGCGGGGACGGTGTCCGTTGCGACGCGTCGTGCGAGTCCCACTTCGCTCGTGGGGCTCGGCGCCGATCACCTCGGTGGCCTCGGCCTCGATCAGGGCCTGGTAGAGGAAGCCGACCATCTGGCGCACCAGATCGAGGTCGGGACGCTCTCGCAGCGCGTCGAGCAGCTCGGATGGGTCAAAATCGTGGTGGGTCACCGGAGTTTCCTTTCGTGCCTTGCTATGGACACGTCAAGGTTGCTCCGGTGATCCGTCTTCGTGACGGACGGTCCTAGTTACACCACTTCAGGGGACGTCAACTTGAGTGGGCCCATCGGTTAGGTATAAGTCGCGGCGAGGTGATCGTTATCGCCAGTCTCGCGAGGGCACGGTAGCGCCGAGTGGGAGTGACTCCACGTGCTCGGCGAGCAGCGTCAGAGTCCCTTGAGCGCGCTGCAGAGTTCCCCGTACGAGGAGGGCGGACGACGGAGCCGCCACGTCACGCCAGCGAGCCCACGCCCCCTTAGAAAAGATCACGTTCACGTGACCGGTCTCGTCTTCGAGATTGAGAAATACTGCGCCCCGAGCGGTCTCGGGGTGCTGACGATGCGTGACGACACCGGCCACGAGAACCCGGCTGTGCTCAGTGCTCTCGAGGTCACTCGCTCGAACCACCCCTCGAACGTCGAGGGCGTCACGCACGAGGGCGAGCCCCGTCGCCTCGGTGGTCAACCCGAGTGACCACAGGTCGTCGGCGACTCTCTCGAACTCATCGGGATCCGAGAGTTCGGGAGCCTGGTCTCCCGTCACGACCCCCTCGAGTCGTTCCACCGTGGCCTGGGCGGCCGCTCCCGCTCGCCAAACGAGAGCTCGGCGAGTCGCCCCGAAGCCATCGAGCGCTCCGGCGACCGCGAGTGCCTCGAGGTGGTGCTGGCGAACTCCGGCCCGCCGTACGAGGTCCTCCTGGCTTCGCCACGGTGCTCCCTCCACGATGCGCGTGGCCACCTCTTCTCCGACCCCGCGCACCGAAGCCACTCCGAGACGTACCGCCGGATTGGCCCGATCCCCCTCGAGACGGGCGCCGACTCTCGAGTGATTGACGTCGGGTCGCAGCACCTCGACCCCCCGACGTTGAGCGTCGGCGACGAGGGACTGGGGCGACCAAAAGCCCATGGGTTGAGCGTTGAGGAGCGACGCGAGGAACGCCGCGGGATAGTGGACCTTGATCCACGCCGAGCAGTAGACGAGGTGGGCGAAGGACACCGCGTGGGACTCGGGAAATCCGAAGTTGGCGAACGCGGCGAGGGCGTCGTATATCTGATCCGCGCGCTCGCCCTCAATCCCGTGACGAGCCATGCCTCGATAGAGACGTTCCCTTAAATCGAGCATTCGCGCCGCCGATCGCTTGGCCGCCATGGCCTGGCGCAACTCGTCGGCCTCGGTGGCACTGAAATCCGCCACCGCCACCGCCATCTCCATGAGTTGCTCTTGAAAGAGTGGCACTCCGAGAGTCCTCTTCAGAATCGGCTCGAGGCGAGGGTGCAGGTACGTGACCGGCTCTTCTCCCCGACGACGTCGAATGTAGGGATTCACCGCGTGACCCTGAATGGGACCGGGACGGATGAGAGCGACTTCGATGACGAGGTCGTAGAAGCACCGGGGTTCCACTCGGGGCAATGTCCCCATCTGAGCTCGCGACTCCACTTGAAAGACCCCCACCGTGTCGGCCGAACAGAGGAGGTCGTAGACCTCGGGCTCTTGGGGCAAGGTCCCGAGGTCGAGTCGAACACCGTGGAACTCCTCCACCGTGTCGAGGGCTCGGTGCAGGGCCTCGAGCATGCCGAGTCCCAAGAGGTCAAACTTGACGAGCCCGGTCGCGGCGCAGTCGTCCTTGTCCCACTGCAGGACGCTACGACCCGGCGTGCGGCCCCACTCGACCGGACAGACCTCGACGACGGGGCGATCACACAGCACCATTCCCGCCGAGTGCAAACCCAGGTGACGGGGACGATCGAGCAACTGACTCGCCATCTCGAGGATGACCGGGGGCACCTCCTCACTCAGGGCGCTCATCGAGCGACGGTCCACCGCGTCGCGAAGAGCGTTGGCCTCTTCCTCGGAGTAGCCGAAAGCTCGCGCGACGTCGCGCAGGGCCGAGCGAGGTCGGTAGGTGATTACCGCCGCCACCTGGGCGGCGTGATGACGGCCGTAACGCTCGTAGACGTACTGAATCACCTCTTCGCGTCGCCCGGATTCGATATCGACGTCGATGTCGGGGGGACCGTCGCGAGCGGGTGAGAGGAAGCGTTCGAACAGCAGATGGAGTGCTACCGCGTCGGCGTTGGTGATGCCGAGGGAGTAGCACACGGCCGAGTTCGCCGCCGATCCGCGACCCTGGCAGAGAATGTTGTGGGCCCGACAGAACTCGGTGATATCCCAGACGGTGAGAAAGTATCCGGCGAATCCGAGTTGCTCGATGACGCGCAACTCGTGATCAATCTGGCGCCAGGCTCCCGCCACCCTCTCGGAGTCCCGCGACCCGTAACGCCGAGTCGCCCCCTCGTACACCAGTTGGGTCAAGTAGGCCTGCTCATCCAGTCCCTCGGGAGTATCAAAACGCGGGAGAGACGGCGCCACGAGGTGAAGGTCGAACGCCAGGTGCTCACCGAGTTCCACCGCCAGATCCACCGCACCGGGCCATCGAGCAAACCGACGACGCTGTTCGGCCGGACCCCTCAGGTGAGCGAGCGGAGAGCCCGGAGTCCAGCCAGCCATCTCCTCGAGGGTGCGCCGAGCTCGAATCGCCGACACGACCGAGGCCCGCGCGAAGTCGTCGGGTCGCGCGTAGTGAACATTTCCCGTCGCTACCACCTCGAGCCCCGAGGCGAGGGCCACCTCCACGAGCGCGTCGTTACGCGTGGCGTCCTCGTAGTGACCGTGGTCCCAAATCTCCACCACGAGGCGATCCGCGAACGCGTCGCGAAGTCGACCGGCCTCTCGTCGAGCCCCCCGGGGACCCTCGTTCAACAAGGCCCGCGTGAGAGGGCCCTTGCGACAGCCGCTCAGAACCCGCCAGTACTCGCGGTGTTCGACTAAGTCCTCGAGACGAAACTGGGGTGCCCCCTTCTCGCCTCGGGCCAAGTGAGCCTCCGCGAGTACCCGCGATAGTCGCCGGTACCCCTCCGGGCCCTCGGCCAGAATCACGAGATGGTCACCGGACGGGTCGAGAACTCCAGTTCGCTCACCCCCCTCCCCGAGCGTCAACTCCGCCCCGAATATCGTCGGGAGCCCTAGGGTTCGAGCGGCCTCGGCGAAGCGCACAACTCCGTAGAAGCCGTGGTGGTCACTGAGGGCGAGAGCGCTCAGTCCTAGTCGAGCCGCTTCGACCGCTAACTCTTCTGGGTCACTCGCCCCGTCGAGAAAACTGAAACTCGAGTGGGCGTGAAGCTCGGCGTAACCCTCCACTAGTCGTACACCCCCGCTATCCACCAACGCTCACCCTCCGCGCGCAGCAAGTACGCCTCCGCGCGATCAGTCACGACCTGGAGATGGGCTCGTCGCCTCGGAACCCCCCACCACTCCTCCACGGAGGGCCAGGGCCCCGCGTACCAGGTCACCTCACGCCACGACCCCCTCCCGAGATCCAGTCGCACCGGGTCCCCACTCAAGAAACCCCGCACCCCGACGGTCACCGGCGTAGCGGTCGAATCCGTCAGGCTCACCGGTAGGGGTTGACGCGGAGTGCGCACCGGCGTGGGCGATCCCAGACGACCCGGCCAGGGGGCCTCGGGGGAACGTCGAGGTTCGGGGGCGTCGAAGGGAACGAGGACGTCTCGATCCTCGGGTGCGCGTCCCGCGCGTAGCGACGCCACGAGCACACCGGCTTCACCGAGGCGAGATCGCACCCGCCAGGCCGCCGCGAGCGCCCGTTGCTCCCGGGCTCCGCGGTGCCCGAAGAAACCGAGTTGTTCGTCGACGCCTCGCGTATCACGGGTCTCTCGACCCAACGCTCTGAGAACGCTCGCGTCGCGTTGCCCGGGGGCCTCGCTCTGTTCTCCTCGGGCCACCCGATGAAGTTCCACCACCAGCGCCGAGAATCGCTCCGCGACCCGACGCTCACTCAGCTCTGCGAAACGCCCCACCGAGGAGATCCCTAGACGACGCAGAGTGGCGGCCACGTCCTTGGGTGCCAGTTCCTCGATGGGGAGGGAGTATCGAAAGAGATCCTCCTCCCCTAGCATCACCACTCGGTCTCGACGAGCGGCGGCCTCGGCGCTAAAGACCCCCTGCGCCACACCGACGCGGGGCGAGGGAAGGCCACATCGTTCGACAATCTCGTAGAGCCGTTCGAGGACCGCTTCTTCTGTTCCGTAGAACCGTCGCGGGGCTCGCATCGGAAAGAGGCACAGCCCCCGCCGGAGGGGGTCGACGAAGGGACAGAGTTCACCCAGGGCGTCGAGGAACGAGGAGAACTCCCGCAGTGAGGACCCGTCCACCCGCTCGACCTCCAAGTCGGCCAACCACACCGCCACGAGCCGTTCCATCTAACGTGAGGCGACTCGCCCGTGCGGATCGGGAAGAACCAGTTCGTGACACGACGTTCCCGCGCGCTCTCGCGTACTGACGTTCAGACGAAGAACTCGTGACACCAACCGAGAACTCGTCTCCCATTGAGAACCCTCTACTCGTAGTCCGACCTCAACGGGGGCCGGCCAGACGAACTGTCGAGTCACGACAATCAGTACCACTCCCCGCTCTCGAACCCGACTGCTCAAACGACGCGCGAGGGTGCTCGAGGGATTTAGGGGAGGTTGCACCACGAGAACGTCAACACCTTCGAGTAAGTCGGCCGCCGACTCCGCCCACGCCGCGGCGGGACTCGGGACGAACAACACCCGTCGAAGGTCGAGGCCGAGGTCCACCATGGCGACCACCCCGGGGTCGCGTACCCCGACGACCCCGGCCCACAGGCCCTCCGCCGTTGCCGCCGCCGCGAGAGAGAGCGCCACGCTCACCCCACCCTGGGCCGACTCCGCGTGCACCGCAATCGTGGTTCCCCGACGCAGTCGCCCCCCCGGAATCACCCCTGACCAGGGGCCTTCTAGGCCGAGGGTGCGAGAGCGCGCGAGAAGGGTGGGGCGGATTTTGGCCGCCAGATCAGTGGGGACGGGTGGACGAGGAGGAGAAAAAGCGAACATACGTTCGTAAGAGTAGCCACACCCACTCACTTACGCCAACGCCGGTCATTTCACCTCGTCACGAGGGGTTCGCCCTCCTCGAAGCGGGGCTACTCACCCGCGAGACCCCCCTCAGACCCCTACGCTGGGGTGAGTGTGTGGTCGAGTCGCGCTCTTTAGTCCACCGAGTCGAGTAGCTCGGCTGACCCACGCCCTCGAATCTCTCGACACCGCCTCGTGGCGGCCGAGTTGGAACCTTCCCCCGCAGCGGCCCCTGTTCGTCCTTCGCAACGTCGACGACCAGCGGCACCTCTACCTTCACCAGTGGGGCCTCGTCCCGGGATGGTCGAAGAACTCCTCCTCGGGAGCACGCTTAGCCAACGCGCGCGCCGAGACCGTCGCGGAAAAGCCCTCCTTTCGTCACGCCTTCGTCGAGCGACCCTGCGTACTACCCGTTGATGGGTACTACGAGTGGCGCGTCGATCCCCACGGCGCGAAACTGCCGCACTACTTCACGCGACGCGATGGCGATCTTCTTCTCCTCGCTGGGCTCTTCGAGCGCTGGCGCGATCCACGAAGCGGCGAGGAGTTGGTGACCTGCTGTGTCATCACGACGGCCCCCAGTGAGGATGTCGTTGCCGTGCACGACCGCATGCCCCTCATTCTCGACCCGGACGATCTCGACGCGTGGCTACTCGGTGACGCCTCAATTCGTCAGACTCTTTTGCGCACTGCTCCCCCGGGTACGGTTCAGCACCACGAGGTGTCCCGACGAGTGAACTCCGTGCGCTTCGACGATCCCGACCTCATCCAGCCCGAGAGCACCGCGTCACTCTTCTAGAGAACGCCCTCGACGACGGGGCACCCATCGAGAACGCACTGGGGGTCGGGTCGCAACGGAATCACGACCGACGAGAGTGACGCCACGTGGGCCGCGAGAGCGACAACCTGGAACTCGTACGTACGAGTCCGCGTCGCCGTCGTCTTCATCGATCCGGAGAACTGAAAGACGGGAATTTCGTAGCTCTGTCCACCTTGACCCATGACGCCGACGTAGGTCAACGTGAGCGTCGTGAGCGTCAGTGTCTTAGCGGTCGCCGGCGCACTGCTCTGTTCGGTTGCGTACAGTCTCGTCGTCCCCATGAGTGGTTCCACGCAGGTCACCGTCCCACTCGCGAGGGCCGCGGTCGTTCCGCACGCTGGCGTCACGATCACGGGCGATACGTGAGTTAGCCCCGTCGATCCCGACGCCCCGCTCACCCCCGTCGATCCCGTGGCACCCACCAATCCCGTCACACCCGTTGATCCAGTCGGTCCCGTCACACCGGTAACGCCGGTGGATCCCGTCGCGCCCGTCACACCCGTTGATCCAGTCGGTCCCGTCACACCGGTAACGCCGGTGGATCCCGTCGCGCCGGTGGATCCCGTCGATCCCGTGGCGCCAGTAACACCATTCGACTGCGGAACTCCCGTCGATGACGAACTACCCGTCGATCCCGTCGCACCGGTTACGGCAGATGCGCTCACTCCACCAGACACTCCTGTCGCACCCGTGACGGTCGACGTCTCGGCGAGAAGAAGCGCGCTCGTGGGACGAGCCGTGGAATGACTCTTCAGTGCAGTCTGGGGCACCGAAGGGGTGGTCAACCTCGAGGACGAGTGCCGTGCGGGTGCGGGTGCGATACTCGCCACTGTCCCCAGAGATCCTGGGGTAATTGCGCGCATCGCCGTTGACGCTGAGACGAGGGGATAGTTCCCCACCTTGCTCAGATTGAAGCTGTATCCAGACGCCGAGACGATCTGGCCCGATGAACTGAACGTAAAGATGTAGGCGAGGTCGGACGTGGTGCCATTCACGAGCACGGGGAGAGTTACCGTCGACGCCGTGACGGTAGGAGTCGCGAACGTGAAGTGTCCGAGCTGGCTAGCCACCTCGCGGGCGCGCGCGACGGCCCCGGCCGGAAGGGTTTCGGCCGGCACGAGGTCAGTGCGGACCACCGACCAGAACGCGGTGCCGCCCGTGTCGTGCACGAACGTATTGGAGTCGTCGACGTTCGGACCCGTGCCGTAGACGTAGCCTTCCTGCGTGGTCGTCCCGGTCAGAGTGGCTCCCACCAACGAGGCCACCTGGGAGAGTAACGAGGCCGACGAGGCCGGTGCGCTCACTCGGTACACCGGAGCGTAGGTCGCGACGGCCGCCGACTGGTCGAAGAGGTGAAGAACGGCGGTGAGTCGTAACGCGGGAATCGACACTCGCGGTGAGGTCATGATGACCATGTTCTGGGCGAAGAGCGGAGAGACGGCGGGGGCGTTAGCGAAGGCCAGGACCGGCAGACTCGACCCGAGTCCCGCCAGTGCACTCACTCCCGCCACCGACGTCGCGAGAGCGGCGGTGAAGGTGCCCGCCATGCGCCACTGAAAGGTACGCCACGCCCGACCGCGTTGGCGTACGGGAACGCGAAGGGCGCGCGAAATCATCGCCTCCATGTCGCGGGGTTGATACCCGGCCGGTGCCGGATTCGCGCGGCGGAGTCGATCCTCAGAATTGAGCACGAGTCCTCCTTTTCCTTACGTGTTCTATGTCCACAGGCCCCCCTTTTTCACACCTCGACCACAAGGGCGAGGTGGGCCCGGAATCTCTCGTGGGCTCGCGACAGCCGAACGGCGGCGGCGTTGGGAGAAATACCGTAAATCTGGGCAATGTCAGTACTCGAGAGCCCCTCCCAGGCGTTCAGAGTGATGATGTCTCGGTCATCGTCACTCAAGTGCGCCAGTGCCGCGCGTACCGCTTCGTCGGCAATGACGTTGTCCTCCGCCGAGGCACTGGTCGTCGTCACGCGGGTGCGTTGGAGAGCTCGTTCCCCGCGTCGGGCCTTGCGTTGGGCGTTTCGCAGGACGTTTCGTGCCACCCCCACTATCCAGGCGATGGGAGCTTCGTCGGGAATATCGTCGAGGCGGCGCCAGGCAATAATGAGGGTTTCCTCCACGAGATCGTCGACGTCACTCATCGGAAGTGGGTACATACGGCGCTGGAGATAGGCGCCCACGATGGGGGTCGCCTCCTGGGCGATCGTGCGGAATCGCCGTTCCCGGGCCGAGGTCATGACGACATTCTGTCGCGAGACGCTTCGTCATTACCACCGACGCGACGAAGGCCCCGAGTGACCGGGAACTTTCGCTCTCCAGCCTCTCGGGGCCAACGTCATCTCGTCACTTAACGCTCCGTGTCGGACGGCGCGCCAACTAACGGCGGCACTCCACGTCGCGCACCGTGTCGGCGAACGGACCGAACTCCGCTCGCCGCCGGAGAGTTCCTACCCCTCGCGGGGCCCTCCCTCTCCCACCTCCGGTTCCTCGCGGATCCGACGGTGTCGGCAGGTACTTCGTGGACTGCGACATTCACTCTGCCCGCCGTCGTGGGCCCGCGCTAGTGGTGGGCGCGATACTCACTGGTTTTGCCCAGGCTGTTCCCAGAAAATCACCGTCGTTGCCCACTTTTCAACCGGGAGAACTCTTCTTATCCACAGTTTGCGCACACTCGGGACCCAGCAATTGCCCCGACTTTGGGCTCGCGTTGGGGAGTCGTTGTGATGGGCGACGTACCGTGAGGTCATCGGAGTTCGTGGGCGTGCCTCCCCCTCACCCACCTCCCCGAGAATGAGAAGTCCCGTGGTGCCCCGACCCACCCCCGGGTCGGGGTGACCCGGGGCATCGAGGTCAAGTGCCATGGTGAGACGGATCGTCGCAGTGTCCGGAAGTGGACTCGTCATCGCGGGGATGTGGGCCATTCACCGAACGAGTCAGCTCGTTAACGGCTGTCAACTCTCCTCCCCCGCGCTCGGAACCTCCCAGAGCGTGAACGGAGCGTGCGTGCAGACTCTCGCGCGTTACGGAGAGGGCGGGGTACTCGTGCTGGCCGGGCTGGTGTTGATGGTCATCGCCTGGCGACTCATCAGTCGCCAACATCGCCTCGACCGCGCCAGTCTCTTCGCCCACGTTCCGCGTCGGCTGATTGGCCCCACCACCTACCATCTGTCGAGTCAACTACCCCTCGGCTCGACACCCGACGGGCGAGTGCACCACCCGTCCGTTCATCACCGCTAAACGACTGAATCCCGCACGAGTTCTCGCTACGCGAGAGATGCGGAACGATGAAGACTTTCGCCCCTTCACGCAACTAGGGCGCTGACATCGTGAACAAGCGACCCACTGGTGGGTTGGACAATCGTGGGTCACGCGGTGCACCATTCTCGTCCCGAAGGCGCCGTGTCTTCTCGGTGGAGGTAAGGGGATTCGAACCCCTGACCTCTTCATTGCGAACGAAGCGCTCTACCAACTGAGCTATACCCCCGAGGGACGTTCAGTTTATCCCAACGCGAAACGGGCCGCGTCACGCCGAGAGTACTCGGGTGCCTCACTCGCGTCGTCCCACACGAGCCCCTCCTCCTCGTCATTCTGGTAGGCCAGACGGACGGGCGGATTGATTCGGCGAGCCGGCGAGCCCACCAAGCCCGCGGCCCGTGCCCCGGCGTACGCCACGGCGTAGAGCCCCGCGCTCGCCCACGAGACGTACGACACGTCTCGAAGAAGCGCCGACGGAACGACTTGATCCAGAGCACTCGT
>JAKBAZ010000034.1 GCA_021826255.1 Actinomycetes bacterium | reverse complement strand
CTCCCCGAGCCGGGAATCCCTGAGTCGTTCAAAGTGCTCATCAAGGAGATGCAGTCTCTGTGTCTCAACGTCGAGGTGCGCGACAAGGTGGGGGCCCACGTGGACCTCGCCGACACCGAGGAGGACTTCTTCTCGGTCACTCGCGAACTCGGAATCGACATCTCGCGACCCGAACGGGGCTCGGACGAGGAAGACGCGCGCCGTGCCGCGGAAAGGAAGTTGTCATGAGCCCGCTCGACGTCAATCAGTTCAACGAGTTGAGCATCGGTCTGGCCACCGCTTCGAACATTCGAAGCTGGTCGTCGGGTGAGGTGAAAAAGCCCGAGACGATCAACTACCGCACGCTGCGTCCCGAAAAGGACGGACTGTTCTGCGAGAAGATCTTTGGACCCCAGAAGGCCTGGGAGTGCGCGTGCGGCAAGTACAAGCGCGTGCGATTCAAGGGAATCGTCTGCGAGCGCTGTGGCGTGGAGGTGACGTCCGACAAGGTTCGTCGTGAGCGCATGGGTCACATTCAGTTGTCGGCTCCCGTCGTGCACATCTGGTACCTGCGCGGAACCCGAAGCTGGCTCGCCTACCTCCTCATGGGCACGGCGCCCAAAGAGGAGCTGAAGGCGAAGCAACTGGAGAAGGTCATCTACTTCGCCGCCCACATGGTGACTCACGTCGAGGTGGAGCGTCGTCACGAGGATCTCTCGGAACTGCGTCAGGCCCTGACCGAGGAGTTGAAGGAGATCGCCGAGCGCGAGGCCAAGTCCATCGAGGCCAAGCTGACCGATCTCGAATCGCGGGCCGCCAAGTTGGAGGCCGAGGGGGCCAAGGAGTCCGAGCTTCGCACGTTGCAGCGCAACGCTGAGAAGGAGTTGGACGTCGTGAAGGCCCGCTACGCGGACGAGCGAGACCTCGCTCAGCGCGCCTTTGAGACCTTCGAGGGGTTGCACTCCCGTCAGATCATCGAAGACGAGGTGCTCTACCGTGAAATCGAGTTCCGCTACGGCGAGTACTTCGAGGGCGGCATGGGCGCCGACGCCATCATCCAGTTGATCAATCGGATGGACCTCGACGAGGAAGAGCGCGTGATGCGCGAGATGATCGACGCCAAGGACGGTCGCAAGCCGTTGTCGGCGCAGCGTCACGCCAAGTTCCTCAAGCGTCTCGCCATCGTGCAGTCCTTCAACCGTCGCGACTCGCACGGTCACCGACTGAACGACCCGTCGGCAATGATTCTCGAGGCCGTGCCGGTCATTCCGCCAGACCTTCGCCCCATGGTGCAGTTGGACGGTGGACGCTTTGCGACCTCGGACCTCAACGATCTGTACCGTCGCGTCATCAACCGCAACAACCGCTTGAAGCGACTGCTCGATCTCGGTGCTCCGGACATCATCGTTAACAACGAGAAGCGGATGCTCCAAGAGGCCGTGGACGCGCTGTTCGACAACGGACGTCGAGGGCGACCGGTGGCCGGACAGTCGGGTCGACCCCTGAAGTCGCTCTCGGACATGTTGAAGGGTAAGCAGGGTCGTTTCCGTCAGAACCTGCTCGGAAAGCGCGTGGACTACTCCGGTCGTTCGGTGATCGTGGTAGGCCCCCAGCTGAAGTTGCACCAGTGCGGTCTGCCGAAGATGATGGCCCTCGAACTGTTCAAGCCCTTCGTCATGAAGCGTCTCATTGAGACCCAGGCCGCCCAGAACATCAAGAGTGCGAAGCGAATGGTCGAGCGGCGTAAGTCCGTCGTCTGGGACGTTCTCGAGGAAGTCATCCGCGAGCACCCGGTTCTCTTGAACCGCGCTCCGACGCTGCACCGTTTGGGAATTCAGGCGTTCGAGCCGATTCTCGTTGACGGTAAGGCCATTCAGATTCACCCGCTGGTCTGCAAGGCCTTTAACGCGGACTTTGACGGTGACCAGATGGCCGTTCACGTGCCACTGAGCGCCGAGGCCCAGGCCGAGGCTCGCATTTTGATGTTGTCGACCAACAACATCTTCACCCCCGCGACGGGTCGGCCCATCACCGAGCCGGCGCAGGACATGGTGTTCGGTGCGTACTACCTCACCCTTCCGGCGGAAGAAGCGGTGGAGAATCCGCGGGTCTTCCGCCACGTCTTCGAAATCCAGAACGCTCTGGAGGACAAGTCGTTGAGCCTGCGCACTCCCATCGAGATTCGACCCGTTCCGGGTTCGGGTCTCGACGAGCGTTTGGCGGAGGCCGGGGTGGAGATGACCGGCGCGTCGCGTCGGCTCGTCACGACCGCGGGTCGGGTGCTCTTTAACGAGGCTCTGCCCGCCGGATTCCGGTTCGTCAACGAACTCGTGGGTAAGAACGCCACGTCGGTGGGAGCCATCGTCGAGGCGGTATCGGCTAACTACGACCGTCAGGTTGTCGCGGAGTCTCTCGACGCCATCAAGAACCTGGGTTTTCGTTACGCGACCAAGTCGGGTCTCACGATCTCCATCGACGACGTCGTCACGACGCCGGAGAAGGCCGAAATCCTCAACAAGTACGAGGAGCAGGCCGCCAAGGTTGAGTTGAACTATCGCCGCGGTGTCATCGTCGACGACGAGCGACGTCAGCAGGAAATCGAGATCTGGACCAACGCCAACAAGGAGGTGGGTGACGCCACCGAGCGGGCGATGAACGCCCAGCCGGTCAACCCCATCCGCATGATGGTGGACTCGGGCGCTCGAGGCAACTCCTCACAGATCCGTCAGATCGCCGCCATGAAGGGGTTGGTGTCCAACCCGCGCGGTGAGATGATTCCGCGACCGATTAAGTCCTCGTTCCGCGAGGGTCTGTCGGTCCTGGAGTACTTCATCTCGACTCACGGAACTCGTAAGGGCCTCGGGGACACCGCTCTGCGTACGGCGGACTCGGGTTACTTGACGCGCCGCCTCGTGGACGTCGCCCAGGAACTGATCGTGAAGGAGTACGACTGCGGGACGACGCGGGGCATGTGGATTGAGAACGTTGCCGCGGACAAGCCGGGACGGCGCGCTCACCTCGAGACCAAGCTGTGGGGTCGCGTCGTCGCCGAAGACGTCGCGCTCTCGGACGGCTCGGTCATTGAAGCGGGGACCATGCTGTTGATGGACGACGTGTACCGTCTCCGTGACGACGCGGCGGTCGAGCGGGTGCGAGTGCGCACGACGCTGACCTGTGACGCCATCCAGGGCGTGTGCGCGGCCTGCTACGGCCTCTCTCTCGCCACTCACCAGATGGTGGAGATGGGCGAGGCAGTGGGCGTCATCGCGGCCCAGTCCATTGGTGAGCCGGGAACTCAGCTGACCATGCGGACCTTCCACTCTGGTGGTGTGACCGAGTCCGACATCACCCACGGGTTGCCCCGCGTGGTGGAGTTGTTCGAGGCCCGGACCCCGAAGGGGGCCGCCAAGGTCGCGGAGTTCTCCGGGGTCGTGCGCATCGAGCTCATCGGGCGTGAGCGCAAGGTCACCGTGGTGGGCAACGAGGGTGAAGTTCAAGAGGAGTCCGTGTCCATCGCGCGTCACCTCCTGGTCGAGGACGGACAGGAAGTGGAGGTCGGTACGCCCCTCCACGATGGTCCGCTCGACCCGAAGCTCATGATGAAGTTCCGCGGAACTCGCGAGACTCAGCAGTACCTCGTGGAAGAAGTGCAGAACGTCTATCGCGATCAGGGTGTGTCGATTCACGACAAGCACATTGAGCTCATCGTGCGCCAGATGACTCGCCGTATCCAGATTGTTGACGCGGGTGAGTCGCCGTGGTTGCCCGGGGCGATGGTGGACGTGAAGGTCTTTAACGACACGAACAACGAGTTGGAAGCTCAGGGACGCCAGTCGGCGGACGGTCGAGCCCAACTCATGGGTATCACCAAGGCCTCCCTCGCGACCGACTCGTGGCTCTCGGCGGCGTCGTTCCAAGAGACGACTCGCGTCCTGACCGAAGCGGCCATTGAGGGTAAGCAGGACCACCTGGTTGGCCTCAAAGAGAACATCATCATCGGTAAGTTGATTCCGGCCGGCTCGGGCTTGGACTTCTACAGCCGCGACAACCTACGTCTCGAGATGCCCGACGCCGATCTGATGCCGGAGTGGGCGCTCTCGTCGAGCGACGACTTCGACCTCGGCGAGTTGCTGGGCGAACTTATCCCGGGTGCCGGAGATGACGAGGACGAGGCGTTGAAGAACTTCCTCAACATTGGGGCGAGTTACGACGAGTCGGCGCTACCCGAAGACGATGGCGCTCACCCCGAAGACGACCTCGGTCAAGAGGCTCTCTAATACCGTGAGGGACGTGACCCGACGCTCTCGGGTCACGTCCCCCCTCGGTTGGTCCGGCGAACAGTGGCTGGAGAGGTACCTCGTCGTTAGTGAGGCGTGGGCCCACGTGCTGGGACGTTACGTCGATCCAGTCGCCAACTTTTTTCGGGCCGGTGGCACGCGAGAACAGGTGGGTGAGTTACTCTCCGCCCTGCGTGTGGATGCGGGCATTGACCTGAGCCGAAAGGACTTCGAGGCAGTCGCCACCCAAATCGGAGTACTACAGCTAGTAGCCGGAACATCCGTGGGTGACGCGGTGCCCTTTCGTACTACTGGGGCCAAGCCGCCACTCTTCCTGGTATCGGGCTCGGGTGGAGTGGCCCTACAGTTCGCCTTTCTCGCCCGAGAGCTCGGGGATGGTCAGCCGGTCATAGGTCTTCAGAGTCGGGCCGCGCAGCAACGTCGACTCCCCGAGTACTCCTGGAGGGGGCAAATTCGGCGTTTGGCCGACCGGGTGGAGTCGTTTGCGCCGTCGGGCCAGGTCGCCTTAGGTGGGCATTCACTGGGTGGGCTCGTCGCGCTGGGGGTGGCCCATGAGCTCACCCGACGAGGTCGACACGTCAAAGAACTCTTCATCGTCGACAGCCGTCCCGAAGCGCGGTTTACCCGCTCACTCGGTACCGCGGTCCCCCCTACTGCCAACGTCCTCAACTTTCCTCGACCGGTAGTACTCACAGCGCCCGCCGTCGCCCTAGCCGGTGTCGTCCGCCCGGGCGCAGGCAAGGTGTACGAGGCCCAGTTCTATTTTGGCCAGGTGCGACGCCTCGTGATACCCCCCATTCCCGCATTCAATGGGCCCACCCACCTCTTTGTCACGGCGTTCGATCCTGATCACGTCGAAACGGGGTGGCGTTATCGGGGAGGGGGCCCCCTGACCGTTGACCACGTTCCCGGATCTCACAACTCGTGTCTGCGTCCACCGCACGTCAAGGTCATTGCTCAGCACGTCGCCTCCTACTTATCCAACTAGGCCGCACGAAGTTGGGTTTGCCGACGGCCCCCGTGGTGTCCTAGACTGAGCAGTCCCCACGCCTGGAGTTTTCCATGGCCCAAATGTCGTTGAACAAACTAGAAGAGGTTCCGCGTGCCCACAATCGCACAGCTGGTCCGAAAGGGCCGCCAGGACAAGGTCGCCAAGACCAAGACCCCGGCACTGAAGGGCGCTCCGCAACGGCGGGGCGTGTGCACTCGCGTGCACACCGTCACGCCTAAGAAGCCGAACTCCGCGCTGCGAAAGGTGGCCCGTGTGCGTCTGACCTCGGGCGTGGAAGTCACGGCCTACATTCCCGGTGAGGGCCACAACCTCCAGGAGCACTCGATCGTCCTCGTTCGTGGTGGTCGTGTGAAGGACCTTCCCGGTGTGCGCTACAAGATCATCCGTGGCGCGCTCGACACCTCCGGAGTCCGGAACCGCAAGCAGGCCCGTAGCCGTTACGGCGCCAAGAGGGAGAAGTAAGCGATGCCACGCAAGGGTCCCGCGGTTCGCCGCGAAGTGCCGGTCGATCCGATTTACAAGTCGGTCCTGGTCACGCAGATCACCAACAAGATTCTCGAGCGGGGTAAGCGCACCATCGCTGAGCGCATCGTCTACACCGCCCTCGAGATGGTGGAGCAAAAGACCGGTACCGATCCGGTAGCTACGCTCAAGCGTGCCCTCGAAAACGTGCGTCCCGAACTCGAAGTTCGCAGCCGTCGAGTAGGTGGAACGACCTACCAAGTCCCCGTCGAGGTGCGGCCCCGCCGGGCGACCACCCTGGCAATTCGTTGGTTGACCGATTTTGCGAAGAAGCGTCGCGAGAAGACGATGGCCGAGCGCCTGGCCGGTGAGATTGTCGACGCCGCCAACGGCGTTGGCGCGGCCGTTAAGCGTCGCGAGGACATGGCCAAGATGGCCGAGTCGAACAAGGCGTTCGCCCACTACCGCTGGTAACGAAGAGAGAGATTCCCCAACATGTCCGCCCGCGAATTCCCCCTGGACAAGGTGCGCAACATCGGCATCATGGCGCACATTGACGCCGGCAAAACCACGACCACCGAGCGCATCCTCTACTACACCGGAAAGAACTACAAAATCGGTGAGGTGCACGAGGGTGCCGCCACCATGGACTGGATGGTCCAAGAGCAAGAGCGTGGTATCACCATCACGTCGGCGGCCACCACCTGCCAGTGGAAGGGCCACCGAATCAACATCATCGACACCCCGGGTCACGTGGACTTCACCGTGGAGGTGGAGCGCTCTCTGCGCGTGCTCGACGGAGCCGTCGCCGTGTTTGACGCCGTTGCCGGCGTGGAGCCCCAGACCGAGACGGTGTGGCGTCAGGCCAACAAGTACAACGTGCCACGCATCTGCTTCGTCAACAAGATGGACCGCACGGGTGCGGACTTCTTCCGTTGCGTCGACATGATTCGTGACCGTCTGGACTGCCAGCCCGCTGTCACGCAGCTACCCATCGGGGCGGAGGCCGACTTCCTCGGCATTATTGACGTGGTCGAGATGAGCGCCACGGTGTACCACGACGACAAGGGCGAGAAGCTCGAGGTTGTCGAGATTCCCGCCGCGTACCAGGAGCAGGCGGCGAAGTACCACGCCGACCTGCTCGACTTGCTCACGACGTTCGACGACGCCCTCATGGAGAAGATGCTCGAGGGTGAGGTCCCGACGCCGGACGAGATTCGAGCCGCGCTTCGCCGCGGAACCCTGTCGGGCCAGTGCGTTCCGATCCTCAACGGCTCCGCCTTCAAGAACAAGGGTGTTCAGCCCATGTTGGACGCGGTGGTGAACTTCTTGCCTTCCCCGCTCGACCTGCCGCCGACGGCGGGTACGAAGCCGGGCAAGGAGGACGAGGAGTTGCGCAAGGCCGACGACAGTGAGCCCTTCTCGGCCCTCGCCTTCAAGATCATGACCGACCCCTACGTGGGTAAGTTGACCTACCTGCGCGTGTACTCGGGCTCGCTCGAAAAGGGTGACACCGTGGTCAATACGACCAAGGGCTCTCGCAAGGAGCGACTGGGTCGCCTCCTCTTGATGCACGCCAACAACCGTGAGGACCTCGAGACCATCCGCACTGGTGACATCGTCGCCGCGGTGGGCCTGAAGCAGGTGACGACCGGAGACACCCTGAGTGACCCCGATCACCCGATTCAGCTGGAGACCCTCGAGTTCCCGGAGCCGGTCATCCACGTCGCCGTGGAGCCTAAGACCAAGGCGGACCAGGAGAAATTGTCGAAGGCTCTCTACGCCCTCTCTGAAGAGGACCCCACTTTCCGGGTGCGCACCGACGAGGAGACCGGCCAGACCGTCATCTCGGGTATGGGTGAACTTCACCTGGAAGTGCTCGTGGACCGCATGCTGCGCGAGTTCTCGGTCGACGCCAACGTGGGTAAGCCCCAGGTGGCCTACCGCGAGACCATTCGCAAGACGGTGGAGAAGGTCGAAGAGAAGTACGTTCGCCAGACCGGTGGTAAGGGTCAGTACGGCCACGTGGTCTTGACCGTTGAGCCGACAGGCCCCGGCGGAGGGTACGAGTTCCTCGACGAAATCACCGGTGGTGTGATTCCGAAGGAGTACATCGGACCGGTCAACGCCGGTATCCAGGAGGCTCTGACCTCGGGCGTCCTCGCGGGCTACCCGATGGTGGACCTGCGAGTGCGCTTGACCTTCGGTTCCTACCACGACGTCGACTCCTCGGAAATGGCGTTCAAAATCGCTGGTTCTCTGGCGATCAAGAAGGCCACCCGCATGGCGAGTCCCGTCCTGCTCGAGCCGATCATGGCCGTCGAGGTCGTCACGCCGGAGGACTACATGGGTGACGTCATCGGCGACCTGTCCTCGCGTCGCGGTCGTATCGAGGGTATGGAGCAGAAGGGCAACGGCCAGACGATTAAGGCCCTCGTCCCCCTCGCGGACATGTTCGGCTACGCTACTGACCTGCGGTCGCGCACCCAAGGACGCGCGACCTACAGTATGCAGTTCCACTCGTACGCGGAAGTCCCCGAGTCGATCGCTAAGGAGATCATCGCGAAGGCGACTGGCGCGTAACACGCTGGGTAACCAGCACCCCAGGTCCAAACCGTCGTCGGGGAGGGCCGCAAACCAACCGATCCGCTCACGGTGAGCGGGTCACGAGACAGAAAGTAAGTCCCCGACAATGGCAAAGCAGAAGTTCGAGCGCACGAAGCCGCACGTCAACATCGGAACGATGGGTCACATCGACCACGGTAAGACGACCCTCACCGCGGCCATCACCAAGGTGCTCTCCGAGCGCGTCCCCGGTTCGGCCTACACCCCGTTCGACCAGATTGACAAGGCTCCCGAAGAGCGCCAGCGCGGTATCACCATCTCGATCGCCCACGTGGAGTACGAGACCCCGAACCGTCACTACGCGCACGTCGACATGCCCGGTCACGCCGACTACGTGAAGAACATGATCACCGGCGCCGCCCAGGTGGACGGGGCCATCCTCGTCGTCTCGGCGACCGACGGCCCGATGCCCCAGACTCGTGAGCACGTGCTGCTCGCGCGCCAGGTGGGTGTGCCCTACATCGTCGTGGCGCTGAACAAGTCCGACGTTGTGGAAGACGAGGAGCTCCTCGAGCTCGTCGAGATGGAGGTGCGCGAGCTCCTCTCCAGCTACGACTTCCCGGGCGACGACATCCCCGTCGTGCGCGTCTCGGCTCTGAAGGCCCTCGAGGGTGACCAGGCCTGGGGCGACAAGATCATGGAGCTGATGGAGGCGGTGGACCAGTACATCCCCGAGCCCCAGCGCGCCACCGACAAGCCGTTCCTCATGTCGATCGAGGACGTCATGTCCATCACCGGTCGTGGCACCGTCGTGACCGGCAAGGTGGAGCAGGGCATCATCAAGGTGGGTGACGAAGTCGAGATCGTCGGTCTGCGTCCCACCTCGAAGACGACCGTCACCGGAATCGAGATGTTCCGCAAGCTCCTCGACGAGGGCCAGGCCGGAGACAACCTCGGTGCGCTGCTGCGCGGAACGAAGAAGGAAGAGGTCGAGCGCGGCCAGGTGCTGTGCAAGCCCGGTTCGATTACGCCCCACACTGACTTCGAGGCGTCGGTCTACGTGTTGACCAAGGAAGAGGGTGGCCGTCACAAGCCGTTCTTCGCCCACTACCGTCCCCAGTTCTACTTCCGTACGACGGACGTGACCGGTACCATCGAGTTGCCCGCGGGTACTGAGATGGTGATGCCCGGCGACAACACCGAAATGACGGTGCAGCTCGGCAAGCCGATCGCCATGGAGGAGGGTCTCACCTTCTCGATTCGCGAGGGTGGCCGTACCGTGGGTTCGGGTCGAGTCACGAAGATTCTGAAGTAGGAGTCGAGATGGCCGACAACCGTCAAATGATTCGCATCCGGCTGAAGGCCTTCGACCACAGCGTCCTGGACCAGTCAACCGCGAAGATCGTGCAGACCGTGGAGCGTACTAACGCCCGCGTTCAGGGCCCGGTGCCGCTGCCGACCGAGAAGCACCGTTACACGGTGGTTCGTGGTCCGCACAAGCACAAGGACTCGCGCGAGCACTTCGAGATGCGGGTCCACAAGCGTCTCTTGGACATCGTTGACCACTCCGCGAAGACGGTCGAGTCGCTCCAGCGTCTCGACCTGCCGGCCGGCGTGGACATCGAGATCAAGATTCGTCAGAACTAGCCCGTCACCTCTCCCCGGTTCCTTTTGCGGAGCCGGGGAGAGGTGGTGTAGGCTAAGAAGCCCACTTGCGTGGGAGAAGTGATGTGTTCGCAGGCCCGCAGGGAACCGCGAACCGAACCAGTCGAGCGCTCCGTTCGGGTTCAACCCGAACGGAGCGTCTGTGTGTCGGGAGTTCGACGCACGGAACACAGGAAGAAGAGAGGCACACGTGGCGACCAAAGCGATCGTCGGCGAAAAGGTGGGCATGACCCAGGTGTGGGACGAGCAGAA
>JAKBAZ010000033.1 GCA_021826255.1 Actinomycetes bacterium | reverse complement strand
AGGTGAGGTGCGACCGTCCCCACGACCCTAAGCGCTGCGTCGACCCAGCCCTCGAACGAGATCCCTCGCCACGACGACGACGTCGGCTCGACCCTCGAGGCGGGCGAAGAATCGCTCATCCCCCGGGTCGGCCGTATTCACGTCAAAGCCGTGGAGCCCGCCGAAGAGGTCCCGACGAAGTAGGAGTGTCGAGGCCCGTCGTTCTCGAAGTACCGAGGTGTCCTCGTCCGGGGACCAGAGACGTGGAGCACTCTCGACCCACGACGACGACCCGGTCCACCCAGTGACGCTCGCGAGAGCGCCCCGATCACGCAGTGCGGACATTTGACGTTCGAGTTTCTCGGGGTGCCACAAGTCCGACCCGTCGAGAAAAGCAATCCACGGACCGACCGAACGCGCCGCTCCGAGGTTTCGACAGAATGAGCGTCCGCGGGCCGCTCCGCGCACCACGGTCACCCCCACGCGCCGCGCGATGTCCACCGTGGCGTCCCCCGAGCCGTCGTCAACGAGGATGACCTCACGAGGCGCGAGGGTTTGAGCGAGAACGGAGACGAGGGCCCGTTCGATCACCGCTTCGTGATGTCTCGCCCACACCACCACCGAGACGGACTCGTCGAGAGTGGGGGCCACGAGGGCGTCAAGACCGAGACGGGCCTCGACTCGATCGTCGAGGTGACGGGTGGTCTCTCCGAAGCGCTGGGTGGCCTCGGGGCCGCGTCCCGTGATCACGACCACGTCGCCGGCACTCGACGCCGCGAGGGCCCCGCGAATAGCCCGGGCGCGGTCCGGTTCCTGGTGGACCACCACGTCACCCCGGAATCCGGAGGCGACCTGAGCGGCGATGAGTGCGGGGTCCTCGTCGCCGGGGCTGTCGGTCGTCAGCCACACCTCGTCAGCCCGGGAGGCTTCTGCGGCCATCAACGGACGCTTGTCGACGTAGCGACCACCGCGAGCCCCAAAGACCAGTCGCACCTGACCCGATGCGATCTCTCGAGCGGTGTCGATGACGAATCCGAGGGCGTCGGGAGTATGGGCGTAGTCACTCACGACGAGAAAGGGTTCGTCCCGACTCACGACTTCGAAACGCCCTGGAGGGGCCGTACAGTGCTCGAGCCTCTCCTTAGCCCCCGCGGCACTCATGCCGAAATGGCGAGCCACGAGGAACGCGGCGGCGATATTGGCGCCGTTCACTCGTCCCACGAGTGAGGAGTGAATGGTCACTGTCCCCGCCTCGTCACCCATCGTGACGACGACGCCGTCGAGTCCGCGAGAGTCGACTCGAACCTCGACGTCGGCCGGGGCGCGAGTGGAGAATGTCCGCACGGGAATCTCGAGCTCGGAGGCGAGTCGCGCGCCCCACTCGTCATCCACGCAGATGATCGCACTCTCACAGCGACCGGGGTCGAAGAGTCGGCGCTTGGCCCGGTAGTAGTTCTCCATCGTCCGGTGATAGTCGAGGTGTTCGGGAGAGAGATTGAGAAAGACCCCGACCCGGAATCGAGTTCCGTCGACGCGATGCTGGTGAAGACCGTGGGACGTGACCTCCATCACCGCACGGCGCGCCCCGCGTACGGCGACTCCGGCGAAGATGCGTTGGAGGTCCGGGGCCTGAGGGGTCGAGAGTTCCGAGTCGGCGATCAGGTCCGAACCGAGGTAGATACCCGTCGTACCGAGCTGTGCGACCGGGTGCTCGTCACTCGACAGAGTGACGCGGATGAGCTCGGCCGTCGTCGTTTTGCCGTTGGTCCCCGTCACTCCAATGACGTCCAGTCGTTCGGAGGGAAAGCCGTAGACCGCCGCGCTCACGGGTCCGAGTGCGCTGCGCACGGAGGGCACGAGCAACTGGGCTCCCGCGAGATCGAGGGGGCGTTCGGTGAGGACGGCCGTAGCCCCTCGAGCCAGCGCGTCCGACGCGAAGTCCGCTCCGTCACGGTGCGCTCCGGGCAGGGCCACGAAGAGGTCGCCGGGGCGCGCGTCTCGACTATCGAGCACCACTCCCTCCACGACGGCGCGACCGCGCGACGTCGCCCCCGGGACGTGGGCGAGAAGGTCGTCGAGGGCGATGGGTCGCCGGATCGGTTCGTCCCACGCCTGGTCAAAACTGTGAACCGGCACTATTGGTCTCTATCACGTTCGGGCTAAGGAGACGGTAAGGACCGCGAAGGAGCCGGGTCTCGGCACTCAACCGAACCACCGCCAACGCTCCTAGGGTGGTCCAATGTCGAGTCTCCTCCCGTACTGGGTGCCCCTCGAGGGCGCCGGAGTTCACGTGCGACCACTCGAGGTCGACGACGCCCCCCTCCTCGAACGAGTCGCTCGCCAGCGCGACACGTACGGCTTCACCGTGGTGCCCAACGGGCCCGACGAGGCCGCCGAGTACGTCGCACGACTCCTCGACGAGGCGAGTGAGGGTGTGTGTGCCCCCTACGTCGTGGTTGTCGGGGGCGACGTCGCGGGGGCGACTCGACTGATGTCGCCGCGATGGTTCTCCGATCGACCCGCCCCCGACGTCGTGGAGATTGGGGGTACGTGGCTCGCCGAAGCCCACCAGGGCACGGGACTGAATCGACGAGTGAAGGGGGTTCTCCTGCGCCACTGCTTCGAGGGCATCGGGGTGGGTCGCGTCGAGTTCAAAACCGATGCTCGCAACGAACGCAGTCGAAGGGCCCTCACGCGACTGGGCGCTCGCGAAGAGGGGGTGCTGCGCCAAGCTCACCCGTCACTCGTTCGCGGCGAGGAGGGTCAGGCTCGCGACTCGGTGATGTTTTCGATTCTGCCCGAAGAGTGGGCGAGACTCGCCCCTCATCTCCGTTAGCGCGCGAGCCGTTCGAGCACGTCGAGACCGGCCTCGAGGCGACGCCGGTCGGACGCGGAGAGCGAGGCCACCCGTTCGGCGATGAATCGAGTGCGCGCCGACGTGGCCGCCCAAGCTCGTCGTCGCCCCTCTTCGGTGACCGCAACGACACTCGCTCGCCGGTCACTCGGGTCGTCTCGTCGTTCGCACCAGCCCTGCTCTTCGAGACTGGCGACGATGCGTGAGGCCACCGAGGGGTCCACCGCCTCGAGGGCGGCGAGTGCACTCACCCTCATGGGACCGTGGTCTTCGACCAGGGTCAACGCCGACAGTTGGGACGGCGTGAGACCATCAGCGCGCTGGCGAAGGAGTCGCCCGAGTCGGGTCAAGACGACTCTCACTCGATCGGCGACGGCCGTTTCGTCGAGGGTGCCGTTCACTGGTCCACCTCCTCGGTGAGGGCCACCTCTCCCGGCACGGCTCCTCCGACCGTCGCCATCTCCGCGGCGTGTTCACTGAGGGAGTGCTCGGTGTGAACGAATCGAGTACCGCGGAGAGCCGAAAAGACGGCCCCCACGACGGCCATCACGACGGCCGCCCCGAAGACGATCACCAGACCGTGGTGGAAGGGGTCCTCGATGAGGGAGGGAAAGAAGGACTTGCCCGTGAGAACGGCCCACTGTTGGCTGGTCACGTGCACCGCGGCGGGCGAGCCGAGAAGGCTCGCGAGCGGGTTGTAGCCGAGAAAGGAGGAGAAGAGGCTCGCGACCGCCGGTACCGAGGCCACGGCGTGGGCCTGAGCGAGGGGCACCCCGTGGGCACTCAACCCGCTGACCATCTTCGCCGGTAGTGCGTGGGTGAGCCCGACGATCATCAAGGAGAAGAAGACCCCGATGGAGAGCACCATGCCGGTATTCAAAAAGGCCGCCTGGATTCCGGCGGCCGATCCCCGTTGATCAGCCGGCACGGAGTTCATGATCGCCGTGGTGTTCGGAGCCGAGAACATTCCACCGCCCACTCCATTGAGAACGATCAAGAGGGCGAACACCCAGTAGGAGAAGTTGGTGGGCATCACCAGGAGTCCGACGAAGCTGGCACCAAAGACCAGTAGACCCGCGGTCGACAACGTCCTCGCGCCGTGACGGTCCGAGAGGAATCCACTCACCGGCCCCGCAATCATGAAACCAAGGGTGAGCGGCAAGAGGTAGATCCCAGCCCAGAGGGGAGTGTTCTGATAGCTGTAGCCGTGGAGGGGTAGCCAGATTCCCTGCAGCCAGATGATGAGCATGAACTGCAGACCGCCTCGGCCGATCGCGGCGAGGAGTCCGGCCACCGATCCGGTAAAGAATGCGCGGATCGTGAAGAGGCGCAAGTTGAACATCGGCGACTCCACGCGGGTCTCGATGACGAAGAACACCCCGAGCAAGACGACCCCCGCCCCAACGAAGAGAAGGACCCGGGGCGAGGTCCACCCCATGGTGTGCGTACCGTAGGGCTGGATTCCGTAGACGATCCCGGCAAGAATGCTGGTGAGTCCGAGGGCGAAGGTGACGTTGCCCCACCAGTCGATACGGGCCGCGGAGCGAACCCCGTTATCGCGCAAGCTGAGATACCCCCAGACGGTGCCGAGCAGTCCGAAAGGGACCGAGACCCAAAAGACCAACCGCCAGTTACCCACCGAGAGCAGACCACCAAGGATGAGTCCGATGAAGGAACCGCCGATGGCGGCGACTTGGTTAATCCCCATCGCGAGACCTCGCTGGCGCGCCGGAAACGCGTCCACCAGAATGGCCGAGGAGTTGGCGAAGAGCATGGCTCCCCCCACTCCTTGAATCAATCGCCACGCCACCAGCCAGAGCGCGCCGTGACCCCCGCGGTAGGGATCGAGCGCGAGGGCGATGGACGCCACGGAGAACACGCTGAACCCGGCGTTGAAGATGCGCACTCGCCCCACGATGTCACCGAGTCGCCCGAGGGAGATCACCAGCACGGCGGTGACGAGGAGATAACCCTGCAGCAGCCACAAGAGGTACCCGACGTTGCCCGGAGAGAGTGGATTGACCCCGATGCCGTTAAAGATCGCCGGCAGGGAGATCAAGATGATGGAAGAGTTAATCGTCGCCATGAACACCCCGAGGGTCGTGTTGGTGAGAGCAATCCACTTGTAGCGATCAGACGACGCCGTCTCGGTCATCACGAGACACCTCCGGAAAAAATACGTGCATGTATGCACGCAACTTTATCGCTCGCCCCCCACGGCGTGACTTTCGTCCCTGGGCTCACTCCTCGGCGAGTTTCTAGGTTGGACGTCGTGAGCGAACTTCTCGAGGCCGACGTCGTCCAGATTCGTCTACACGGTCGTGGCGGCCAGGGAACCGTGACCGCCGCGGAGCTCCTGGCCGTCGCGGCCTTCGAAGAAGGTCTCTACGCTCAGGCTTTCCCGAGCTTCGGGTCAGAGCGCACCGGGGCTCCCGTCGAGGCGTACTGTCGACTCGGTCGACGCGAGATTCGCACTCGCGAACCCGTGAAAGACCCCGACGTTCTCGTCATTCAAGATCCCACCCTGCTCGGGGTGGTGAAACTTTTCGCGGGCCTTCGTCAACACGGCTACGTCCTTCTCAACACCTCCACTCCCCTTCACGAGTTGGGAATGGACGAGGAGGTCGCCCACCTCGACCCCGACCACATTCTCAGTCTCCCGGCGACCGACATCGCTCTCGAGTATTTGAAGCGACCCACTCCGAACAGCGTCCTGCTCGGCGGGTTCGCCGCGTTGACCGGACTCATCAGTCGTGACGCGGTGGAGGCGGCTATTCACCACCGATTCCGGGGCGCGGTGGCGGAGGCCAACGTAGCGGCCGTCCGGGTGGCCTTCGACCACGTGAATCGAGAGCGAGTGGGAGGTCGTGGTGCAGGCACAACTTGAGGGGTCGCAAGCCGTCGCGCGGGCCGTCGCCCTCTGTCGACCCGACGTCGTGTGCGCCTACCCCATCTCCCCCCAAACCCACATCATCGAAGCCCTCGGGGCTCTCGTGAAGTCGGGTCAACTCGACGCCGAATTCGTCAACGCCGACTCGGAGTTCTCCGCGTTGTCGGTGACTATCGGGGCATCGGCGGTGGGGGCACGGGCCTACACCGCGACCGCGTCCCAGGGCCTGCTCTTCATGATGGAGGCGGTGTACAACGCGGCTGGCCTTGGTCTACCCATCGTGCTCACTTTGGCCAATCGAGCCATCGGGGCCCCCATCAATATCTGGAACGACCACTCCGACGCCATGTCGGTGCGCGACTCGGGCTGGGTACAGCTCTTCGCCGAGACCAACCAGGACGCCATCGACCTCCATATTCTGGCCGTCGCGTTGGCTGAGGAGCTCTCCGTCCCGGTCATGGTCAACGTGGACGGATTCATCCTCACCCACTCGATCGAACGAGTAGATCTCCCGAGTGCCGACGAGGTCGACTCCCTCGTACCTCCGTACCTCCCTCGTCAGTCCCTCGACCCCCTCGATCCTGTCTCCATCGGAGCGATGGTGGGACCCGAGGCTTTCACCGAGGTTCGCTACCTCGCCCAAGTCCGACTCCAACGAGCCCTCGACGTGATTCCTCGTCTGGGCGAACACCACCTCGAGGTCTTAGGGCGATCCTCCGGACATCTGGTCCAGGGCTATCACCTCGACGACGCCGAGGTGGTCGTGGTGGCCATGGGCTCGGTACTCGGCACCATCAAGGACGTGGTCGACGACCTGAGAGCCAACGGCGAGAAGATGGGCGTCCTCTCCATCACCTGCTTTCGTCCTTTTCCCGCCGAGGCCGTGCGCCGAGCGCTGGAGCGGGCCACTCGCGTCGTCGTGATCGAAAAGGCGTTCTCCATCGGCTACGGAGGCATTCTCTCGACCGACATCGCCCTCGCCCTGCGGGGACGTTCGACTCCGATTCACGAAGTCATCGCCGGACTCGGGGGCCGACCGGTATGGGCCGACTCTCTGCGCGAGACCTTTCTCGCCGCCTTGGAGGGCACCCTCGTCGAAACAACCTTCCTCGATCTCGATCACTCCTTGGTGGACGGCGAACTGGCCCGCGTCGCCCAACGCCGACGGAGCGGACCCGCCGCGGAGAACGTGCTGCGCGACCTCGAGATGAGTCGGAGAGACTCGTGAGTACCGAGCGCACCCCGGTGCGTTTTTACCAAGTGGGCTCGTTCGCCGTGGGGAATCGTCTCGTCGAACTCGAGCGTCGCTCCGCCCAGTCCGATCCGACGCGGGCCAACTCACTCACTTCGGGACACCGGGCCTGCGCGGGGTGCGGCGAGGCTCTCGGGGCCCGCTACGCCCTCGACGCCGCGATGCGCGCGAGCGACCACCAGTTGGTCGCGGTGAACGCCACGGGCTGTCTCGAAGTCTTCTCCACTCCGTACCCCGAGACCTCCTGGCGTCTGCCCTGGCTCCACTCCCTCTTCGGAAACGCCGCCGCCGTGGCGACGGGTGTCGCCGCCGGACTGCGGGCGACGGGCCGAGGACACGTCCGCGTCGTCGCCCAGGGGGGCGACGGAGGGACGGCCGACATCGGTCTCGGTCCCCTTTCTGGAATGTTCGAGCGCAACGACGACGTGCTCTACATCTGTTACGACAACGAGGCCTACATGAACACGGGCGTTCAACGTTCCGGCACCACCCCCGGCGCCGCCCGCACCGCCACCACTGAGGCCGTGGGAGAACACCCCGGAAATCGATTCGGCCAGGGTAAGGATCTTCCCCGTTTGGCCATGGCCCACGAGATTCCCTACGTCGCGACGGCCACGGTCGCCGACCTCTTCGACCTCGAGTCCAAAGTCGAACGAGCGATGGAGATCTCCGGATCTCGCTACCTGCACATACTCGTCCCGTGCCCCCTCGGCTGGGGTTCGGTCTCGTCGGACACCATTCGACTCGCTCGCCTGGCCCACCAGACCGGCCTGTTCCCCGTGTTCGAGGCCCGCGACGGTGACGTCAGCGCCGTCACACCCATTCGACACCCCGAGCCCGTCGAGTCGTACTTGCGCCTTCAAAAGCGTTTCGCCCACCTGTTCACCCGCGAGGGCGAAGTCGCCGATCGCGCCACGGTGGCGCGAATTCAGGCCCAAGCCTCACGCAATATCACCCGCTACGGACTGTTAGGGAGAGACGATGACTGAGCGGCGCCCCTTCGCCATCACCCTTGATGTGGGGTCGAGTCTGGCCAACCTCACCGGTACGTGGCGAACCGAACGACCGGTCTACGTTCATCGACTGCCCCCGTGCTCGGCGGCCTGCCCGGCGGGTGAGGACATCCAGGGCTGGCTGTACCACGCCGAGGAGGGCGACTACGAGAGCGCCTGGCGCGCCATCATGGAGCGCAACCCCCTGCCCGCCATCATGGGTCGCGCCTGCTTTCACCCCTGCGAGAGCGCCTGCAATCGAGTCCAGGTGGACGAGGCGGTCGGAGTGAACGCGGTCGAGCGCTTCCTCGGCGACCTCGGCCTGGAGCGGGGCTGGCGGATTGAACCCGGGCCCGACACTGGCCGGCGCGTCGCGGTGGTGGGATCGGGCCCCGGGGGGCTCTCGGCGGCCTACCACCTTCGCCGGCGCGGGCACGCCGTCGTCGTCTTCGAGGCCCAAGCGGACCTCGGCGGAATGATGCGTTACGGCATCCCCGCCTACCGACTGCCACGCGACGTCGTCGACGCCGAGGTCGCCCGACTCGCCGAGATGGGCGTTCGCTTTGAGGTCAACCACTGGGTGGACGACGTGAACGCCCTCTTGGCGCAAGGATTCGACGCGGTGGTCGTCGCGGTCGGGGCCCAGCGGGGACGTGATCCGGGGATTCCGGCGGGAGACGCGGCGAGGATTCTCGACGCCGTGGGGGTTCTGCGTTCCCTCGAGGAGGGTGATCCTCCCTCGCTCGGGCGTCGCGTCATCGTCTACGGCGGGGGTGACACGGCCATGGACGCCGCGCGCACCGCCACCCGACTCGGGGCCACCGAGACCGTGGTCGTCTATCGCCGCACCCGCGACGTCATGCCCGCCCACGACGAGGAGGTCCTCGACGCCGAAGCCGAGGGGGTACAGATGCGCTGGCTCTCGACCATCTCACGAAGTGACGAGGGGCGCGCGGTCATCGAAATAATGACTCTCGACGACGAGGGTCGGGCTGTCGGTACCGGACAGTTCGAGGAGATGGAGGCCGACACCGTGGTCCTCGCCCTCGGACAAGAGGCGGACCTCTCGCTCCTCGACTCCGCCGCTCAGGTTCACGTGAGTGACGGGGTGGTTCACTGCGACGAACATCAACGCACGGGGGACCCTCGAATCATCGTTGTGGGTGACGCCAGTGCCAACGGGGCCGACTCGCGAACACTCACTCGCGCCATCGGCCAAGGACGCCTCGGGGCCGACGCCATCGACGCCCTCTTCGAGGGACGTGAGGCACAGGTCGATTCCCCGCGAGCCCCGGCGAGCTTCGATCGGCTCAACACCTGGTACTACTCCGACGCCGAGCGCACCGTGCGACCCCGCCTCGAAGTGGCCCGACGTCGCGACACGTTTAGTGAAGTGGTGGGTGGCCTGAGTGTCGACGACGCCCTCTTCGAGGCGCGCCGGTGCATGTCGTGTGGCAACTGCTTCGAGTGCGACAACTGCTTCGGGGTCTGTCCTGACAACGCAGTCATCAAACTCGGTGCGGGTGAGGGTTACGCCTTCAACTACGACTACTGCAAGGGGTGCGGGATCTGTGTCGCCGAGTGCCCCTGCGGAGCCATTGACCTCGTGCCCGAGCCCCGCTAGGACCTACTCCACTCTCAGCCGAGGCAGGAGTCGGTCGAGCCACGACGGGATCCACCAGTTCAAGCGGCCGAAGAGAAACATCGCCGACGGCACCATCACGAGTCGAACGATGGTGGCGTCAATCACGACGCTGGCGGCGAGACCGACTGCGAGCTCCTTCACCGTCACGAGGGGCGTCGTCACGAAGGAGATGAAGACGCTCACCATGATCAGCGCGGCCGCGCTGATGACTCGACCAGTGAGTGAGAGTCCGTCGGCGACCGAGGCGTGGGTGTCACCGCTCGAGAGATAGGACTCGCGGATACGCGAGAGGAGGAAGACCTCGTAGTCCATCGAGAGACCGAAGACGATGGCGAACATCATCATCGGGACGTACGCCTCGATAGGCACGTGCTGATCTACTCCGAGTAACGACGACCCCCAACCCCACTGGAAGACCGCGACAATCACGCCGTAGGCGGCGCCGATGGAGAGAAGATTCATCACCGCGGCCTTTAGGGCCAGCACGAGACTGCGAAACACCGACGTGATGAGGACGAAGGCCAGCAGGATGACCAGTCCAACGATTAAGGGGGTTCGACTTGAGATCACTTGGTCGAATTGAACCTGTTCGGCGGTGCCCCCCGCGACGTAACCTTCTGCGCTCGTTCCCTCGAGGGCT
>JAKBAZ010000032.1 GCA_021826255.1 Actinomycetes bacterium | reverse complement strand
CCGAGTTCCGGTGCGCGAACTGGCGGTGCGCTACTCCAACTTCACCGAAGAGTCCTACAGCGCCGTGGTCGACACCGCTCGTCGCTACATCTACGACGGCGACATCTTCCAAGTTGTCCCGTCACAGCAGTTTCGCCGAGCCTCGAAGGTCGATCCCCTGACCCTGTACCGCGTGTTGCGCGCCCTCAATCCCTCGCCTTATATGTACCTTCTCGACACTGGTGAGGCCCAACTCGTCGGAGCGTCACCCGAAATGCTCGTGAACGTGACCGACGGTGTGGTCACGACTCGACCCATCGCCGGAACCCGACGCCGCGGCCGCACCACCGAGGAGGACCAGGCTCTCGAAGACGAGATGGTGCGAGACGAGAAGGAGATCGCCGAACACGTCATGCTCGTCGACCTCGGGCGAAACGACGTGGGACGCGTCTCAGAGCCCGGCAGCGTCGTGGTTACCTCCCTCGCCCACGTGGAGAGATTCTCTCACCTCATGCACCTCGTCTCAGAGGTGTCGGGAACCCTTCGAGACGGCGTCGACGCCTTCGACGCCTTCGACGCCCTCTTCCCCGCCGGCACGCTCTCGGGGGCACCCAAGGTTCGGGCCATGGAGATTATCGACGAGTGCGAGCCGGTTCGTCGCGGCCCCTACGGTGGTGCAGTCGGCTACTTCTCTTTGACGGGTGGTTGCGACTTCGCCATCACTATTCGCACCCTCGCCCTGCGCCACGGCGTGGCAACCGTCCAGGCTGGGGGTGGGGTCGTTGCGGACTCGACGGGCCCCTTCGAGTACCAGGAGTGCCTGACTAAGGCCTCTGCCCCTCTCCTCGCCCTCGAACTCGCCGATCCCTCTCTCTCGTGAGCGCCACCCACCGGGCTTCCTCGGTGGTGAGTCGGCTCCGTGCCATCGTCCGCGTTGACTGGTCCCTCGTCACTCCCGTACGGGGACTCATCACCGCCCTCCCCGTGGGCGCGTGCGTCGTCGTGCCCCTCCTGTGGCACCAGCCCAGTACCGCGGTCGTGATGGGGGTGGCGGCCAATCTGATCGCCATCATCTCCCTCGTTGGCGCGCCGGTCATCCCGCTGCGCTACGCCGTCGCCGACGGTGTTCTCATGGCCGCCTCGGTGGTGCTCGGAAATCTCACCGGATCCGTGGCGTGGCTCCACATCGCCCTTCTCGTTCCCTGGTGCGTCGTGGCCGGAGCGGCTGTCTCGCTCGGACTCACGCCCGGAGTCATGGGCAGTCAGGCCATCGTGGCGTACGTGGTTCTCGGTCGTTTCGCCGACTCTCCACGACAGGCGCTTCACGTGGGAGTGCTCTTTCTCGCGGGGGCCCTCGTCGAAATCACCGCGCTGGTGCTCCTTCGCCTGCCCCCCTCCCTTCGCCACCAGCGTCAGACGCTCGCGAGTGCCCTACGAACGGTGGCCCAGTACGCCCGCTCGAAGGCCTCCGCCTCCGGTTTCGCCGCCCTGAGCGAGATCGACCAGGCTCGCCGAGTACTCACGAGTTCCTCACTGCTCGGTCGAAGTGACGCCCGCGACCTTCGTGCTGTCACCGAGTCACTTCGGCGACTTCGACTCAGTCTGGTCACCATTAACGGACTACGGGACCAGTTCGGAGACTCCCCCGCTCTCAGTCAGTATCTCGGTCGAGTCGCTCAGGTCCTCGACTGCGCAGCTCTCGTTGTCGAAGATCCCGACGCGATCGACTCCTTCGACGACTCCATGCGTCACGTTCTCGTCGAACGCGCAGGGAGAGCGACTCAGGACGTGAGCCCGGCGAGCACTCTCGTGGGTCGTCGAGTCGAAGAGCTGGACCAGGCTCTCGACGAGCTCTCCCGGCACCTCCACGACGAAACGACCGACGTCGTGGAGGGAGCGTGGCGAGTGAATCTTCGCTGGCGACGACTCCGACTGGTGACCTGGCGCACCCCGGTGGGCGTCCTCCTCGAGACGTTAAAGTCCGACAATCCGGCTCGACGCCACGCCATCCGCCTCACGCTCGCGGTCGTCGGTGCCGACGTCCTCGCCCGCGCCCTCCACCTACCCCGGGGCTACTGGGTCGCCTTCGCCGTCGCCGTGATCTTGAAGCCGGACTACTCGACCCTGTTCAACCGAGGCGTCGGGCGCGTGGTGGGGACCCTGCTCGGCGCCAGCCTCGCCGCCTTGCTCGTCGCGTGGCTTCACCCCACGCCCCTCGTCAGTGCTCTCGTGGTCTTCGCCCTCGCGGCCCTGGCCTACGCCACCTGGTCGGCCAGTTTCGCCATCGCTATTGGTCTCGTGACCGCCCTCGTTCTCGTCATTCTCTCGCTCACGCTGTCCAACACCTTCACGACCGCCCTCGACCGACTCCTCGACGTGAGTCTCGGTGCCGCGTTGTCGTTCGCTAGCTACCTGCTGTGGCCCTCCCCCGCCGGCAGCGACACCGAAGAGGCGCTCGCGCGTCTCGGTGACAGCCTGGCGCGCTACCTCGAACTCAGTCTCGAGGCCCTCGAGGGCCGCTCCGACCCGGCCCAACTTCGTCAGGCTTCTCGTAGTGCCCACTTTCGTTTTCACGAAGCGACCTTGGCCCACGGACGCGATCTCGTTGAACCGGACCGCGACCAGGATCTCTTGACCCGTCATCAGAGCCGACTCGACGGTGGGCGACGACTCCTACGGGCCATTCACGCCCTGCGCTTCGAGGCTGATCGGGGGGCGCGCATTCCCGCTACCGAGCTCGGACTCGATCCCCGACGCCCGGAGCCATCGGCCACCCTCTCGTCAGAGATGCGTCTGCTCGTCGACGAGATCGCCCTCTCGAGATCTCGTTTACTCGCCGGGTGAGCCGAGCGATCCAGTCGCGCTCGAGCGAGAATGACGCTGATCGAGCACCACGAAGAGGGCCACTACCGCGTAGGACGCGACGAGGATGACGAGCATTGTGACCACGACGGTGAGGTACCCGAGCGTCACCACGTCGAAGAACCCGTACGGGTAGCGATGAATGAGAGCGCCGCGCACGAGCGTGTAGACCAAGTAGGCGAGAGGAACGGGGTAGATGGCCCAACTGTCACGCCAACGGAACCACCCGCGCGGCCCGGCGAACCACCACGTCAGCACACTCGAGACGGGAACCACGTAGTGGATAATGAGGTTGTCGGGAATGTTCCAACCGGTCACGACATCACTCGGGGCAATCAGGGTGGCGTAGAGGACTCCGGTCAACGTGATCATGAGCAGTGAACGCGTGTAGGCGTGGCGCTCGGAGGTCGACGAACTCGACGGCGATCGCCACACTCTGGTCAACGCCACAGCGATGAGGACGTTCGACCAGTAGGTGAAGTAACTCGCGCTATCGATGAGACGTTGTGCGACTCCCAGCGCGCCGCCGTGGTAGGGACCAAAGAGCCCGCGGTCGAGCACCGGACCGGGAGAGATGTTTCCGACGTCGAGTACCACGCGCAGGGCGACGCCCGTCCACGCCACCAGCGCCACCACGCCCACCATTCTTCGCTGCCAGGTTGCCATCCGACTGTGTTAGCAGACTCTGACACGCTTGCGGAGACCCATGAGCTATCCACTCTGACGTCGAATGGAGCAACTCCGCGACGAGAGTTGGCCCGAGCCCCCAATGGAGAGCACGTGCGCTCTAGCCCTCGAGACCCGAACGGCGACGAATGATGCGGGCCAACGCCGAATTATCGTCCTCGCCACGCCCCTCGGCCACCAACTGGTCCTCGAATCTGGCCGCGAGGTCCGTTACCGGCAGGTCGGCTCCGGTCGCCTTCGCCAACTCTTGAGCGATGCCGAGGTCCTTGCGGTGAAGTGCGATCTTGAACCCCAGGGGGTAGTCGTTATCAATCATTCGCCCCACGCGATTTCTCACGACCCACGAGTCCGCCGCTCCTCCCGCGAGGGCGCCGAGGACCCGAGAGGCGTCCAGACCGGCCTTAAGAGCGAGCGTCACCCCCTCCGCTACGCCTAGATAGGTACCCGCGAGAATCACCTGGTTGATCGCCTTCGCCCACTGACCAGCCCCCGGCGGACCGAGGTGAGTGATGGAGGCACCCATGGCTCGAAGTACGGGCTGGACTCGAGCCACGTCCACGTCGTCACCGCCCACGAGGATGGTGAGAGTTCCCTTATTTGCCCCCTCGGAGCCTCCGGTGACGGGCGCGTCCACCGACCCCACGCCGAGATCTCGAAGACGACGAGCGAACTCCTCGGCTTTGAGCGGACTGACCGTGCTGCAGTCGACGAACGTGGCTCCGGGGGCCAGTCCCATCGCCAGTCCGTTCTCGCCGAAGAGAACCGCCTCGACGTCGGGCGAGTCAGTCAGACACGTCACCACGACGTCCGACCCGGTGGCCAACTCCCGCGGGTTCTCGGCGCGACGCGCACCCGCGAGAACAAGGTCATCGCACCGACTCGCGGTGCGATTCCAGACCGACACCGTGAAACCGGCGGCCAGGAGATTGCGAGCCATGGGGGCGCCCATCGTTCCGAGGCCGGCGAACCCGACCGTCATGATGTCGTGGTGGGCGTCCGCGTTGTCAAAATTCATAGAGCGAGACTAGTGAGTCGTTTTGAGTCCGAGACTGAGCCCGCGAGATCGTGAGGTGACAATTCGGGTGGGCCTCACCTCGGAGACGTCCCCTCCAACATCGCTCGCGCCTCACGAACTCTGTTTCGCGTGCCGAAGGCCCACCTCTCGGAGTTCGACACGACTCAGCACAACGCCGTGACGCCCTCGCTTGCGCCAAATATGAGTAGATACACATTTTCCGTGACATTTCATGCAGAAAAATCGCTCTCACCTGGGACTTTGACGAGGTCAAGAGGTCATGTGACGCCGTAAGAGATACCGGGTATTCGCCAAATTTATGAATGACCCTCAATACCTGGTCAAACAATATTTATTGACGACCTAGAACACAAAAATACGCCATTTTGTCACGCGCACGTCGTAAAATAGTCACGCAGAAACTTCTGCTTCGTTGTTCGTGCGTATTTATGCACTATGGACAACTCGACGACCCGCGACGGGTGACCAAAAACGAACCACGTTTCGTTGCGCACGTGCTGCCAGAGGGCCGACGCGCGCCGCGACGCGTGGTGTCGGATAGGAGATTGAAGTGCGACGTGTGTTAGTGACGTTAGCGGTGGCCCTGCTCGGGGCCACGGCGCCCGGAGAGGCGGCTCACGCCTCGACCCATCACCACTCCTCGAGGGGTGTACATCAAGGCCACTTTCGCGTGGTCTCGCCCCTCGTCGCGCACCGTCAGCACTTGCAGTTCGAAGCGATGAAAGCTCTCGGAATCATCGCCAGTCACCTCCACCTCACCCTTCAACAACTGATGAGTAAGTGGGAGCGAGTAGCGATCTGCGAGGTCAGTGGACACTGGAACATGGAGGGGCCGATCTACTCCGGCATCGGTTTTCTCAACGCTAACTGGCAGCACTTCGGCGGCACCTACTTTGGGCCTCTCGCCGGAGACGCCACACCCGAACAGCAGGTGGTGATCGCGATGCGCATCACGAAAACGTGGATACCGGATCAGTACGGGTGTAATCCCACGGGGTGGTAACTCCGTCTCGGAACCACCGTCTCGAGTCATCGATGCACGTCGTGAAGAATCACCAAGTGAGGGGACGCGTCGCGCACTGGTGCCTGAATTACGCACCCACTGACTCCACGGTCGAGCCCCCACGGCCAGCGATGGGTTGCCCACAACGAGAGCGCGTCCTCGTTGTCGACCTACCGCGCTCGACCTCGAGGCAGGACTCGTGAGGAAGTGAGAAACTCTTCTCGTGCCAGTGACACGAGGGACGAACTTTTCCTTTCGACAGTCTCTGACCCGAGTCGGAGGACACCCCCTTCTCCTCGTACCCGAGGGCGTTTCTCGACGTCTACCCTCACGCGGCCAGGTGGCCATTCGGGGTGTAGTCAACGGCGTCGACTTCTCCGCAGTCCTCGAACCCGACGGACGAAGGGGCCACTGGTTACGAATCGACAGTTCGTGGGGGATTAACCCCGATGAGGACGCTCAGGAAGATGTCGACATCTCGTTCGAGGTGAGCCCCGAGTGGCCCGAACCCGACGTGCCACCGGACCTCGCACGAGCCCTCCTCGACGCACCAGACGACGTCCGCGAGACCTGGGCAGACATCACTCCGATGGCGCGCTGGGAGTGGGTGCGTTGGGTCAACGCAACGGCGAACGTCACAACACGTGAGCGTCGAATCGTGGTGAGCCTCTCCAAGATGGCCGACGGAAAACGGCGACCATGCTGTTTTGACCTCTCGGCCTGTACCGACGTCACCGTGTCATCGAGTGGAAAGCTGCGTCAGCCGGACTAGGAACGACACCACATCTCGGCACCAGTCCGATTCTTCAACAACTGGCGTACAGTCAGCGAATACGGATACTCCAGTCCGCTGCAATCAGGATAAAAAACACAGCGCGGCTCGGCGTCACCTCTTTCGCGTGGCCCAACGCGCCATTGTCACTCTCAACGTCACCGTTCCCAAGAATCGGCAATCGACGATGGATCCTGTCTCTCCTGCCACACCGGCGACACTAAAGGCAACGATTCACTGCCCGTGAAGTACTTCCAGTACGTCGTGGTGGGCCGTACAGGATTTGAACCTGTGACCCCTTCCATGTCAAGGAAGTGCGCTACCAGTCTGCGCCAACGGCCCCTAAGGGCTTCTACCCTACCACCTTGCGCCGGCGAGCCTCGAGCCACCGGCGAGCGTCCTCGACGGGGTCGTTCGGGTCGTCAGCGAGTCGCGGGGCGTTCATCAAGCGACGATTCTGACGCACTTGAGCGATGAAGACCTCCACCGCGGCCCTCGCGTCCCCGAGCGCGTCGTGACCACCCGGGGTGACACCGTAGTGCTGGCACAGCGCCGGTAAGCCTCGGCGGCGCGAGGAGACCTCGCGAGGCTCCATCGCGAGATCGTGGGCTACCACGTCGGCAATGTCGACTCGACGCAAGTCGATGTCTCGTGAGAGTGGTGCCTGGTGAATCCACTGATAGTTCGAAGACAGCATGGCGAGATCGAAGAGTGCCACGTTGGCCCCCACGAGAACGGCCCCCCGCGCGATCTCTCTCGACAAAATGGCGACCGCCCGATTGACACCGGCCGAGAAGCTCAAGGCGGTTCCCTCAGCGCGCCAGGTCGCCAACTGGTCGGCCGAAATTCCGTGCACTCGTTCGGCGCCCGCGGAGATGGGGATTTCAGGGTCGACGTAGAAGTGCTCTTCGCTCACGATGTCGCCCGCCTCGCACACGACAAATCCGTAGGAGATGGCTCGATCACTCAGCGAGGAGAGGCCGGTCGTCTCGGTGTCGAAACCCACCATGATCTCGGGAACCTCAACGAAGAGGCGCCCCCGGCGCGTTCTCGCACTCACGAACTCAGCCTAACGAGTGGGTGTTGCCTTCACGAGGCCAAACCGTGGTGGGCGGCGAGTTCGGTCGCGAGCACGGCGACCGACTCCACGATGCGTGAAGGGCGATACGGAAAGTGGTCCGCGTCGAGCGCGCTGGAGACCCCCGAGAGAACGAGCACGGTGTGCAAACCGGCCTCGAGACCGGCCACCACGTCGGTATCCATGCGGTCCCCCACCATGGCCGTCGACTCCGAGTGCGCGTCAATCTGGCGCAGCGCGGAACGAATCATGAGGGGATTGGGCTTTCCGACGTAGTAGGGGTTCTTACCTACCGTGCGCGAAATGAGTGCCGTCAGGGCTCCCGTCGCCGGGACAATGCCGTCCTGGGTGGGCGTGGTGTTGTCGGGGTTGGTGGCGATGAAGCGAGCCCCCGCCTGAACCAATTGGGCCGCCTTAGCAATGCGCTCGAAGCTGTAGTTACGGGTCTCTCCCACGACGACGTAGTCGGGATTCACTTCGGACAGGGTGTAACCCACCTCGTGCAGCGCGGTAGTAAGTCCCACTTCACCAATGACGAAGGCCGAACCCCCCGGACGCTGTGCCTTGAGAAAACGAGCAGTCGCCAGCGCCGAGGTCCAAATGTTTTCCTCAGGAACGTTCAATCCGCCGTGGGCGAGACGGGCGGCCAGGTCGCGTCGGGTGAACATCGAGTTGTTCGTGAGGACGAGAAAAGGGGTGTTCGTCTCTCTCAGTATCTCGAGGAATCGATTCGCGCCCTCAATGGGATGGTCATCGCGCACGAGGACGCCATCCATGTCCAAGAGCCACGACCCGATGTCGGCGGCGGAGTTGACGTTGGGCCAAGTGGGTGAAGTCGTCATAGCGTCCTTTCGTGCCCCTGAAGGCTACAAGAGAGATGTGAGCAGCGCCCGGCGTGTCCCGCGAGCCCACTCGGGAGATCACAGCGCGTTCTCTCTCGACGACTCGACCCCTAGGTTGTCCGGGTGGACATCAACAAACACCACGCCCTCGTTCTCGGTGCGAGTGGCGTACTTGGCGGGCTCATCGCAAGCGACCTCGTCGCGGCGGGGGCCGACGTCTCCCTTCTTACTCGCTCTGGTGAGGTCTCCTCCGACCTCGCGGGCCTCGCGCACGTACGGGCCGATCTGCGTGAACCCGGTGCGCTCGAGGACGCGCTCGACGCACTGACTCCCCCTTTCTCCATCGTGGTCAACGCGGTGGGCGTCGTCGCTTTCGGACGTCTCGACGAGGTTCCCGACTCGGCGGTAGCGGAACTCTTTGACACCAACGCCCGCGGGCTCGTCACGTTGTTGAGGCTTCTCTCGACGAGAGTAAGTCCCGGTGGCGTTGTCGTGAACCTCACCGGAGTCGCGGCCGACGTCACCGTCCTCGGCCTGTCCGCCTACAGCGCGTCGAAGGCGGCGGCCAAGGCGGCTCTCGGTGTCGCCGCTCGCGAGTGGCGTTCAAAGAAGATCCGGGTCCTCGACGTACGGGCTCCCCACACCGAGACGGGACTCGTGACTCGAGCGCTCTGGGGAGAGGCGCCCAACTTCGGTGCCGGTCTCGAACCCGCTCTCGTGAGCCAACGGATCGTACGCGCCATTCACGACGACGAGACCCTGCTCCTACCCGAATCCTTCACCAACTAGATGGTCCTGCCCTGTCGGGACCTGTCGGTCTCTCCGACACAAGACCACGCCCTCAATCAGCGGAACTTCTTGCGGCTACCCGCGCCTGAACGACAACGGGGCACCCTCGTCGAAGGGTGCCCCTCATTGTTTTGGAGGCGGCGTCCGGATTCGAACCGGAGTACGGGGCTTTGCAGGCCCCTGCCTAACCACTCGGCCACGCCGCCAGATAGGTGAGTTTAACCGGTGGACCATGGACTCTTTCACCGAGTACGTCGTGACTGGCTGAGTTCCACGATCCGTCGGTCCGTGGTGCGACATCCGCGCGTGCGGCGGATCTCACGAGGAGTGGGCACTCCGACACTCACACTGACGACGACTTCTCAGGATGACTCGGAGCACCCCGACGCGAGTGGGCGATAGTCTGACCTGGTGAAACTCGTTCGCGGACTCGTGGTGATCGTCAGCGCCGGATCCCTCTTCCTCGCCCTGCCCGCCGGCGCCCAACCGAAGGCGTCCCTCGTTCGGGCCTCCGCCGAGATTGCGATGCACCTCGAGCGAGGTTTACCCGTGGTGAAGCTCACCCTTTCTCAGCCCGAACCCGTCTCGTCGCTTCCACGCCTCGTGACAACGCCAGCTGTTGCCACTCGTTGGGTGGCGGTCGGCCCCCACCAGGTGGCGGCCATCGCGCTGCAGACACCCCCGGCCAGTGCTCCCTACCGGATTGAAGTTCCCGCTACGTGGAACTGTGCGGCGACCTGCACCCTGACCAAGATCTACGTCGTCAACACCCACGCCACTCTCAACTCCACGTGGACGGCCCAACTCCTCGCCGAGTTGAACTACCTGCCGGTGAGTTTCACGTCGCCCGCGGGACCCTTCGCCGTCGCTGAGGTCCCCGGAACCTTCCACTGGCGTTTCAACTCCCTCACCACCCTGAAGCCCCTCTGGAATCCCGCCGTGACGAACCCAATTCTCACCGGGGCGCTCATGCGTTTCGAGGACGTCCACGGGCTTCCCACAACGGGACTCGCCGACTCGGCGACCTGGAGTGCTCTCCTGCGGGCGGTTCAATTGCACCAAGTCAATCCGGCGACGTACAACAACGTGGTGGTCTCTCAAACCCAGCCCGAGTCTCTCGTGCTCTACCAGAACGGCACGGCCACCCTGCACGCCACGGTCAATACCGGGATCTCCCAGTCACCAACTCAGGTCGGTACGTACCCGGTCTATTTGCGCTACGTCACCCAAACAATGCGTGGCACCAACCCGAACGGCACGAAGTACGTAGACCCCGGTATCCCGTGGGTC
>JAKBAZ010000031.1:8889-10420 GCA_021826255.1 Actinomycetes bacterium | reverse complement strand
CCCGCTGCTCGGGTTCTCGCGGGGCCTTCATCGTAGATGGAGGTAATCAAACTCAGCGTGGAGGGTGCGGCGAGGGCCGCCCCCACACCCTGGAAGGCCCGGGCGAGGAGGAGGTCGGCCGACGTAGTCGCCAGCCCTCCGAGGAAAGACGAGAGGGTGAAGAGGGTCAGACCCACCATGAGCAGTCGCCTCCGGCCGAAGACGTCGCCCAGTCGTCCTCCGAGGAGAAGGAGACCTCCGAAGGCGAGACTGTAGGCGTCGACGACCCAGGCCAAGTTGGCGCGAGAGAAGTGCAACGTCTTTTGAATGGGAACGAGGGCAATGTTCACGACGGTGGCGTCGAGGACGAACATCAACTGGGCCGCCACGATCACGGTCAGCGCAATGGTCGCGGACCTGGTCGAACGGGTGGGTGGGGCGAGGATGGACATGGTGCTCCTTTGGTGACGAGAAGGGGGCTCGAACGTTCAGCTCAGCCTCGCGAGGGCGTAGAGTGAACGGAGGAAGTCTCCGGTTACCAGTATACGGAGAGTCTCTCCGTTTCGTGCGGGAGTGGCGATGAGAGCAGATGCACTAAAGAATCACGAGAAAATCGTCGAAGTCGCCGCCCAGGTCTTTTCGGAAAAGGGGCTGGACGCACCGATCGACGACATCGCCACCCGCGCCGGGGTGGGCGCCGGCACGCTCTACCGCCACTTTCCCACGAGAGACGACCTCATCGACGCGGTGGTGAAGTCCTGGATGAACCAAATTGACGCCGCGGCCGATCAGGTCGTGGCGAGCGGCGCGCCCGCGAGAGTGGCCCTCATGGAGTGGTTCGAGACGTACGTCTCACGCATTTCACGCAACAAGGGCGGGCCCGCGAAGATTACGAGTGCGATGGGTAAGAGTGAGTCGCCGATCTATTCAAAGTGTGAGACCCTGCGACTCGCGAACGATCGCGTTCTCTCCCACTTACGCGAACGAGGCGAACTCCGCGACGGGGTCGATTCCCTCGAGGTCTGTCGATTAATCGGCGGCATTGCGGTCGTGGCTGACCAAGGCACGCTACCGAGCGACTCCATTCACTCCATGTTGACGGTGGTGATCGAGGGTCTCGTCTCTTCTGACCACGCCGTCGGGGACTCCTCGAGGGAGTAGCCCGACACATGAGCGCGGCATTTCCGTGTCTCTACAAAGTTGTCAGAGTTCTCGATTGTCGCAAGGTGCGCCCGAGAGGGCAGGGGCAAGACGGAAAGTGCTACGTCTGCGGTGTCGCAGAACTTCCGCCGGGGTCGGCGACAGGGCCCTGGGAACTGACGTCGGGCGAGTAATCGGACGTCGCCGGGGTGGAGACGGCGCTCGACGTGGCGGTCGTCGCCCCCCGACTCATGAATCCCATCAAGTTCTTCAAGGTGGCGTCCGCACTGGCCGTGCCGGCGTCGAGGAAGATGACGTTTCCCTGACCTTCCTTCACCGCGTCGCGGATGGTTTCAGTCCACAGAGTGAACATCAAGAGGGTGGGATCGATTCCGCCCTCGCGCAGATCGGA
>JAKBAZ010000031.1:0-8879 GCA_021826255.1 Actinomycetes bacterium | reverse complement strand
CATCTCGGCGGAGTCGGAAATGCCTCGGGTAATTTCCGCGCGAAAGTCGGCGAGGCCCTTACCCCGCAGTCGGGCGGCTTCGGCCTCGTTCTCCGCGCTGATGCGAATGAAGGCTCCCTCGGCCTCGGCCGCCTTGGTCCGAGTGATGAGCAGGGCCGCCCCTTCAAACTCGGCCGCGGTCTGGGCGTTCTTCGCCGCGACCACTCGACTCATCGACTCCATGATGGCCGGGTCGAAGGTGATGTCGTTAATCGCGAGGTCTCCGAGGGTGTAACCCCAGTCCGCCAGCTGATCGCGTAAACGACTCTTGGCGTGGTCGGCAATCTCGGTTCGCGCACCGAGGATGTCGGCTTGCAACTTGGAGGAGATGAACTCTCGGACCGAAGCCTCGACTGCGGAGGTCATCGCTAGAGTGAACGCCGCGGGGGACACGAAACGAAAGGCGACCTTCTGAATGGTCTCGGGATCGTGGTCGGTGACCGCGAAGATCAGGGTCGCGGTGAAGTGAACGGAGGCCTGGTCCTTCGTGATGGCCACGAACTCCAACTTGCTCGTTTGATTCTGGACCGGAATCGTCCAGGGCACTTTCTCCACGAAGGGAATCAGAATATTAAGACCCGCCGGGATGGTTCGGCGGTACTTGCCGAACATCGTGACGACGCCAACGTGGGCCTGATCAATCGTCTTCTTGCTTCGCCACAAGGTGGCCACCACGAGAATCAGGATGATCAAGACGAGGGCGCCGACAATTCCTGTCGTCGTGCTGGACGCAAACATGAGACCTCCCTGGTCGAAACTTAGACCAGGGCAGTGGCGACGCGGGCGGATTCGTCCGGAGGGATGTTCTCTTCTCTCAGGTAGGTGAACGCAGATCTAATGAAGAGTGTCGCGCGTCACCGAGTGCCCAGCGCTGGAAGACGAGGGTCGGAATAACGAGGGCCGCTCCCGCGAGGGGGGCCACGAGCCGGAGAGTGCCGAGGCTGAGGTGGGCGTAGGCCAGCGCGAGGAGAAACTGCCCGACGAGGGCCGATCCCTGGTTAGAGAATTCCGACATCGCCCACAGGCGACTTCGCTGGGGGGCGGGTGCGCACGACCAGAACATCGCCCGCAACGGTTGGCCGGAGTACGCGGCGAAGAAGCCGAAGAGTAGGGCCCCGAAAACCTCGAGGATCGTCTCTCGAGAGTCGAGGAGCAGGGGTGAGAGCCAAAACGCCAAGAGCGCCCAGCCCACTCGGGTCACCCGAAAGTGATCCGATCGAAGGACGGCGCTCGTCCCGAGGAGGGCCCCGAGGGAGGCGACGACGATGATCAGGGCGAGGAGGTGGACATGGTTACGACCCACCCAGGTGAGCCCAAGGTCGTAGGAGAAGCCGCTGAAGTAGGACGCCCCGGTGAGAAAGCCGAATGTGATCCACAATCCGCGGGGCCAACCCCGAGGATCTCCCCGTCCCAGAGGAAGTGCGGGAGCCTCGGGCTCGTCGACAACGACCCGCGGCGCTGATCGCTCGACGGTTCCCCATAGTGACACCACCGCGATCACACTGAGGCTGAGAATCAGGACGGCTCGTAGGAGGGTGCTGTGGACGCTCAGAAGGACGAGGAGTCCGGCGACGAGTTTGCCCCCGTCGATGAGCCAACCAATGATCACGGGAAGTCGGGGGGCGACACTGAAGGGCCGGGGAGACGACTGGGAAAAGATGCTCTGAGCGAGCGCCGGTAGCAGGGGCGCAATCGCGAGCGACAACGCCGAGTGGCCGAGGGGGATCACGGAGGTCGCGAGGGCCAGTGCGGCGAGGACGAGAAAGTGACGATGCCAGTGCGGGTGACGATCCTCCAGGTGGCCGAGGATGAGCGGAGTGGTCATTGTGACGAGAGAGCGCCCCACGAGTCCCGCTCCGAGGGTCGCGGCGGAGTGACTTTGGACGAGGTGCCACAGGGCGACGTAGCTCTCACTTCCCGCCGCGGCGTAGAAGGTGAAGACTCCCACCACGGGGCCCGTGAGTCGTGCCGCGCGAATTTGGTGCCAAGTGGTGCGCAGCATGGAGGGCAGAGTCTAGGGGGCGCGTCGGGGGATGACGGTGCTCTCGCCGGGGTCAGTCGAAGCACCCCGAGCTGGCTCCGGGGGCGCCGTGATGAATTCCGACCGAGACGCTCCCGTGGACCCATCGCACCGTGAGGGGACTCGGAAGCGGGGCCCCCGAAGAGGGATCGTAGGTGAGCCGGGCCGTCCACGTCTGGGTGGCGGGGGACCCCGACACGCTGATGTACCACGTCACCCCGTCTCCGAAGGTGGAAGTGGAGCGAGTCCCGCCCGGCAGGACTTCGACCATCGTCACCCGCAAGGCACCCGGTGCGTCGGGGGGACTGGTCGAGGACATGTGACACGAGACGAAGTAGTCAGCGACCACTCGGGCGTGGTAGGGCCGAAGGGGGGCGACCCACGAGGGTCCCAGTCCGAGGCGAGTGACGAGGTGGGGCCAAGTGTCGACGAGGGCTCCCACGTTCGCGGGACACGCCGACGCGAGAATCTGGGTCTCGGAACCGGGAATGTAGCCCACGCCGAGGTAGAGCTGGGGGTGGGCGCAGTTTCCGCGGAGCGTTGAAGTTGGATCCACGCCGAGGAGGATGTCCCGGTGTCCCCAACAGCCGGAGTCTCCGGCTCGAGGACAGTCAATGTTGTAAGCGAGACTCGAGTCGTAGGGTGGGGGACCATCAGAGTAGAGCCACCCCGCGTCGGCGTGGAGCAGGGCGTCGCTCGACGTGGGACCGAGCGCCTGGGCCCAGACGGAACCGAGAGGACTGAGCGATCCGAGCGGCTGGACCGAGGGGTCGGTATCGTGGCGCGCCCCCGCGAGAGCCACGCCGTCGAGAGGGACGGAGAGCCCGGCGGCAGGAGTGAGCCCACGACTGATTCTCTCCAGATTGGTGAGGGCGAACGCGGCCTCGATGGGCGTGAGGTGACGCCACCGCTGGAGCACGCCGGCGACGAGGGGGAGGGGGGCTAATCCCTCGAGGACACGACGGGCCCCGTCGACGACGAGGAGAGGTTGGTCAAACGAGGTGGCCGATGGGGCGAAGTAGTTCCTCGCCGGATTCTCGGGCGGAATGATGGCGTGGACCGCAGGTTGAGCCCCCGCCGGTCGCGCGAAGGGCGCCGCTACGAGGGCGAGCGTGAGGGCGAAACAGTAGAGGCGACGCTGAAGCACCGGGCGACCCTACCGGGCGACGTGCCGTGCTTCAAGGATTGATCTCGTTAATTGCGTTGTAACGACGCTTAAGGGTGACGCACCATCGTGAGCGAGAATGAGGCCGACTACCCTGATGGTCACTGGCGGCCAAAAGGAGGCGAGTGGTGAGGTGGCGCACGGGACTCGTACTCCTCGCGACGAGTGTCGCGGCGCTGGTGTCACCAGCGGGAGCGTCCACACTCACTCTGACCGGTAACCGCGCGGCCATTTCCTACCTTGAAGAGTCGGTCACGGCGATGGCTCGTCTGACGCACGCGGTGTCGGTGTCGTCGGGGGGAACCTATCTCGGGGTCGAGTCCGTCGGGGGGCAAGTTCTCTTCAATCTGGACTACCTCACCACCCGGCCCTCCTCTCGATCGGAGGTGCCGGTGGACGTCACTCAGTACGTCAGCGCGTCGGGCAACGTCATCCACTGGGACCTCACGGTGCTCGCCTCACCCTGTGGTCCCGCGCGACTGACCTGCGCGAGCCGAGTCGACCGACTCGTGATACTCGACCTTCGTGGGGCCCACTACTGGGCTCTCGAGTCGAACGCCCACACCCCCGCGTGGGGCTCGGCGTTACTGCCCTCATGTTGGTACCGGTCGACGGGGGCGACGGCGGGGCTCGTGACCGACTTCTCCTCCGTGGGTCAACTCGTGGGGACCCTCAACTCCGCCGGCGGAGCGGGCGAGACGCTCGATGTTCAGCCACGTCGTCTCTCGGGAGCCCTCATGGTTGTACCGGCTCGCGTGACGTCCGCGTCGGCCACCGAGACGCTGGTGACCTGGATTGCTCGCAGCACGCACCGTTGGGCGAGAGTGGTGGGCACGGTGGACAACGTGGGGGGAACTGGCCGCAGTGTGACTCGAAGCACCGTCTACCACTACGCCACGGCGGCGCTTCGACAACCCGCGGCGACGGTGTGTCGGGGGTAGTACGACCACCTGACGAGACCTGATACACTATCTGCATGGCTACGCAGATAGTGAGTTATCCCACCGATCGGGACGTGACGGTGGCGGTCGCCACGTTGAAAATGTTGGCCGACGAGACCCGACTTCGCGTCATCTGGGCCCTCGTTCACGGCGAACACTCCGTCAACGAGTTGGCTGATCACGTCGGTGTGGGGGCCACCGCGGTCTCTCAACACCTCGCCAAACTCCGGTTGAGTCAGTTGGTCGAGACCCGTCGTGAGGGCAACAAGATCTACTACCGCGTGGCCGACGACCACGTTCGCCGACTCGTTGAACAGTCCCTCGGACACGCCGATCACGTCTCTGCGACACCGGTGTCACGCGCGCGGGAGGTTCGTCGTGCTCGGTCCTAGGGCCCACGCCCACCCCCAGTGCCCGGGTCCCGACTATCGGCCCCACGACCACTCCGGAGACGCCACGAACCGTCGTGACGCCAACCGGGCTCTCAGCGTCTCGGCCCTCACGCTTCTCGGAGCGGGTGGAATCGAGTTGTGGGTCAGTCTCTCGAGCGGGTCGGCGGGACTACTCGGGGACGCCTTTCACAACCTCTCCGACGTGGCGACGTCCCTCGCGGTCTACCTCGGCCTCCGGTTCTCTCGACGCGCCCCGAGCGCCACCCACCCGTACGGGTGGGACCGGGCCGAGGACGTCGCGGGTCTCGGCGTCGCCGCATTGATCTGGCTGAGCGCGGTCTTCGCCGCGACAACGAGTGTCCACAAGCTTCTTCACCCCGCCGTTCCCCACGCCCTCGCGGTGGGCGTTGCGGCGGCCCTCGTGGGTGCCGTGGCGAACGCGGTCGTGGGGCGCTACAAGATGGTCGTCGGACGACGGATTCACTCTCTCGCCCTCGTGGCCGACGCTCGCCACTCCTGGCTCGACACCCTGTCCTCCTTAGCGGCCCTCGTCGGACTCTTGGGGGCCAGTCTCGGGGCTCCCTGGGCGGATGGTCTGGCCGGACTCGCCATTACGTCTCTCATTGTCCACGTGGGTTACGACGTCACCCGGTCGCTCCTCAGTCGCTTGAGCGACGGGGTCGACGAAGCAATTGTCGCTCAGTGCGCGACGATCGCCGACTCGGTCGAAGGTGTTCGACACGCCCACGTGCGAGCTCGCTGGACTGGGCGCTGTCTCTTGGTGGAGGTGGAGGCGGTCCTCGACCCCGCGACACCCCTGCACACCGCCGAGGGAATCGGGGGAGCGGTGCGCGACGCCGTTCGCGGGGCCCTACCCGAAGTGAAGGACGTCCTGTGGATCCCTCGAACGGCGCCCACCGGGTCGACGCCCGTGGAGGCTGATCAGCCCTAGGACGTCCAGATGTCGTCGGACTCGTCGCGGCGACGCGCGATGACGACTGCGCGGGGCGCAATGGTCGAGGTGTCGAAACCTTCAGAGTCGACGACCTCGAGCACCTCGAAGCTTTGGGTCAGGCTCGCAACGAGCTCGTCCGTCTCGATGGCGCGTTCGGCGATGACTTCGTGGTGAAGCCGGTAGGTGGTGTTGTCGAGTCGTTCGAAGATGCGAATGTCCCACGTGGCGAGCGGCTCGCTAGAGAACTCGACTGAGGTAATGAGGGTGAGTTCGTCGACGTCGTCGACCCACTCACCGAGGTCCGCGAGGTCGCGCAGGCGGCGGCGTGTATTGACATCGACGATGAACAGACCGCCCGGCTCGAGGTGGGAGTGGGCGACGTCGATGACGGCACGCCAGCCGTCGTCGGAAGTGACGTGGTTGAGCGTGTCACAGACGCACACGACCACGTCAAAGGTCTCACCCATGTCGAGTGTGGTGATATCTCCTCGTAAGAGACGGGCGTTTGGGAGGCGCAGTGCGGCTCGTGTGAGCATCGCCTCGGAGAGGTCGACCCCCGTGAGGAGGAGGTCAGAGCCCAAGCCCGCGAGGACCGCCCCCGTGCCACACCCGAGTTCGAGAACTCTTCGAGCCGAGGGGGCGTGGCGAGCGAGCGCGTCGTGAAGGAGGGCAACGAGTTCTACCGGTTCCCCAGTCACCGCGTCGTAGAAGCGAGCGAGCGCGTCGTACTGGGCCACTCGGGCATTCTGCCAGGCCGACTCGCGCGACGAGAGAGTGAGGGCTAGTACTCGCCCTTGATGACGAAGTACGAGCCCCTGATAACTCCGGCCAACTTTGACTTCTGACGGGCAAACTTGAAGGCGCCGAGTTCACTAGGAACATCCATACCCTCGGACAACTTGAAGCCGACCGCCCGCTTTGGCGCCGGCCCGTCGAGGGTGTAGAGCACGTTGACTTCGAGTCCACTCTCGTAGAAGACGAAGGTCCAGCGAATGTTCTCGACCCAACAGGTCGTGGCCTCGAGGGGCGAAGAGTCGATGACGATACCGCGTTCTTCGGCGAGAATCCGCGACACTAACTCGATCTCCTCGGTCGCCTCGGCGGCCGGACGCACGGAAAAGTCGTGGTCGTACTTGTTCTTGAAGTAGCGCGCTTCGTTGGCTCGAAGTCCCGCGAGGGCGGCGGCGACGGGGGAGGACTCCAGGCCCCGTGTCGACACTGACACGAAGTCCACGACGTCACTCACGAGCGCGAGCCTACTCCTTCACCCGGCGACGAGAGGGAGTCCGACGCTCGCTCGAGAGACGCGGACTCCTCGGCGAACCAGCGAGGGGCGAACCGCTGGGCCCAGTGAGCGCTGATAACTCCGCGGAACATCGATCGCAGTTCATCGGGGTGGGTGAGCGCCATGACCACGTGGCCGAGAATCACGATCACGAGCAAGAAGGAGAGTGAGTCGTGGACGAACGTCGCTCCTTCTCGAATGGAGAGGCTGAAGGGCTGGAACCACTTGAGAATGGCTCCCGTTCCGAGCATGACCACGATGGACGCGCCCACGACGATGGTGTTCACCTTCTGGCCCGGATTGAACTTGTCAGCTCGTACGAGCCGGGTGCCACGTCGTCGCAGCCAGTTCAGTTCATCTCTCGTCCAGTAGCTCACTCGGCGAAGGTCGCGGCGCATTTGGCGTCCCCACGACCCAACCAGTGAGATGAGGATTGGTACGGGGAGGGCGAGCCCGCAGTAGAGGTGGATCTGTTCAACGGCGTGTCGGGGGAGTACGAGACCGAAGAGGGATCCGAAGTACAGGGGGATTGCCGTCACGATGAGGGCGAAAAAGAGAACGGCGTTGATCCAGTGCACGGTCCGTTGAACCGCGTCGAATCGCACGAGGACTCCGGGCGCCGGAGTGGAGTCGTCTGTCGCGTCCATCAGGCCAGCCCGAGCCGAGGGTTGGTGTTACCGGTCGTGCCGTCCAGCCACCCGTTCGTCGGGTAGCCGTTTTGTTCCCAGTAACCGGGTTCGATGCGATCCACGACGCGGATGGCCGACAGCCACTTCAGGGACTTGTAGCCGAACATGGGGGCGACGTAGAGGCGAACCGGTCCCCCGTGTTCTCGGGTGACGGGTTTACCCAGCATTTCGTAGGCCACGATGACGTCCGAGAGGTGGGCCTGGTCGAGCGTCAAACTCTCGGTGTCGGCTCCGTCGTAGGACTCGAAGGTCACGCCCACCGCGCCCGACTGAACTCCCGCGGCGTCGAGGAGGTGGGAGAGGCGCACCCCCTTCCACTCCACGTCGGGAACTTGCCATCCAGTGACGCATTGAAAGGTTTTGACGAGAGTCGTCGGGGGCAGCGCCCGCAGGTCACTCAAGGTGTAGGTCGTGGGATGATCGACGAGTCCCGATACCTGGAGTCGGTAACTCTCCGGACTGATGACTGGGTAGTTGCCGGTGATGGAGTAGATCCGAAAGTTGTTGCCGAAGGGGAAGATTCCCCCCAGTCCGGAACCGGCGGCGCTGGAGAGGGCGCTCTGGACCTTGCCCCCGATGACGACGCCGAGCGCCCCGAGGCCGACGAGACCGAGGAAAGCGCGCCGTCCGACTCGACGGGACTCCTCGGGCGTTTCCGGGGACGTGAGATCGGCCGTCACGACGGACTCTCCGTGTGTGTCACGACCCCGCGGGGTTCACTGTCTCGATAACGTCGCACCCTCTCTCCTCTCTTATCGTCGGGTACACAGTGAGAGATCCACCCCATGGGAGTCGATCGATAACCCTCCGTGTACCACGACGGCTCGTGATGCGCCCGCGAGGTCATCGTAGGGGTCTCGACGTCGAACTCGGCGCGTCGCCGAGACGCGGCCCTCGTGGTCATCTCTCACACCTCGCCCCGTTGTCGGTGACCCCTCCGGATCGTGAGGGGTCCACCCTCAAGTCATCCGAGCGTGACAATCCGTTACACGCGAGGTGGAGGGGGAAAATTCACCCTGATCAGAGCGTTACTCCGCAGATGTCGGTCCCGAGCCGAGGTCCCGGCCCCAGTCGCCGGAGGTGCCACCGCTCTTCTCGTCGACCACGAGATCGCTCAGTCGAGTCTGAGCGTCCTCGCCCAGTGCGTCCATGAGGGCGAGGGCGGCGAAGCTGCACGCGCTGAGCGCCTCCATCTCTACCCCGGTCGAGCCACGCACGCTGACCTCGGCTCGCACGACACAGCCGTCGGCGAGGATCTCGACGTCGACCTGGACGTGAGTGAGGGCGAGGGGGTGACAGAGCGGAATCACGTCGGACGTTCGCTTCGCGGCCTGGATGCCGATGAGGCGCGCCCGAATGATCTCGTCGTTCGTGTGTCGACTAGCAATGGCGT
>JAKBAZ010000030.1 GCA_021826255.1 Actinomycetes bacterium | reverse complement strand
GGGTCGCGACACCGCGATTCGCTCGATTGCCGCGGTGGGCATTGAGGTGGTGGCGATTAAGGACGTCACCCCGCTGCCCCACAACGGTTGCCGCCCCAAGAAGCGTCGTCGCGGATAAGGAAGAATCATGGCTCGATACACCGGTCCCGTGTGCCGCCTCTGCCGTCGCGAGCGCACCAAGCTCTACCTCAAGGGTGAGCGTTGCCACACCCTCAAGTGCCCCGTCGCCGAGAACTCGGATCGTCAGAAGCGCTCCTTTCCTCCGGGTCAGCACGGCGCGGCTCGCCAGCGTCAGGGCTCGGAGTACCTCGCCCAGCTGCGCGAGAAGCAGAAGGCGCGTCGTTCCTACGGTTTGATGGAGAAGCAGTTCCGCAACCTGTACGAAGAGGCCAGTCGTCGTCCCGGCATGACCGGTACGACTCTCCTGCAGTTCCTGGAACTACGTCTCGACAACGTGGCGTTCCGAGCCGGATGGGGCGCCTCGCGCGCTCAGGCCCGTCAGTTCGTTCGACACGGACACGTGAAGGTGAACGGCAAGCGGGTCACGATCCCCTCGTTCCGGGTACGCCCCGGCGACGTGGTGACCCTGAAGGACGCCACTCGCACCAACTTCAACGTCGTGCGCAACGCCGACGTTCTCGATCGCTCCGTTCCCGGATGGCTCGAGACCTCGGAGAACGGCTTTGCCGTGACCATCCGGGCCGTGCCGGTGCGCGAACAGATTGACGAATCCATCAAAGAGCAGCTCATCGTCGAGCTGTACTCGAAGTAGCCAGCCCCAGGCTCGGAGGAACCCATGCTGATCATTCAACGTCCCACTATCGAGGCCCTCGGCGAGGAGACCGCGAACACCCAGTCGTTCGCGATTGGCCCACTCGACCCCGGTTTCGGGCACACTCTGGGTAACTCCCTTCGCCGGACTCTGCTGTCCTCGATTCCCGGAGCCGCCGCGACTCGCGTCAAGTTTGACGCTGTCCTGCACGAGTTTGGCGTCATCGAAGGAGTCAAGGAGGATGTCCAGGACATCTGCTTGAACCTGAAAGACCTCCTGCTCGTTGTTCACTCCGACGAACCAGTGGTGCTTCGACTGGACAAGACCGGCGAGGGACCGGTGACCGCCGCCGACTTGTCGACGACCGCGGACGTCGAGGTGCTGAACCCCGACTTGCACCTTGCCTACCTGACCACCGCCAAGTCCACTCTGGCGTTCGACCTGACGGTCGAGCGGGGTAAGGGCTACGTGGGTGCGGAGGGTAATAAGTCCGGCGCGACCATCGGCGTGATTCCCCTGGACGCCATTTTCTCGCCCGTGCGTCGAGTCGCCTTCGAGGTCGAGCCGGTCCGCGCGGACCAGGCGAAGGACTTCGACCGCCTCGTCATCGAGATCGAGACCGACGGATCGGTGACCCCCTCGGCGGCGTTGGCCTCGGCGGGTAAGACCCTCGGAACTCTCATCGAACTCATCTCGACGTTCGACGAGGAGGCCCCGGTGCTCGAACTGGGCGACGTCTCCTCGGCTCAGGCCGCGGCGTCCGAACTCGACATTCGTATCGAGGAACTCGGCCTCACCGAGCGTTCACGCAACTGCCTGAAGCGGGCGGGCATCAACACCGTCGCCCAGCTGGTCAACGCCACGGAGCGCGACCTCACCTCAATTACCAACTTCGGACAGACGTCGCTGAAGGACGTTATGGACCGTCTCGGCGAGCGCGGCCTCAGCCTGCGCCAGGAGGACTAGTCATGCTCGGAACTCCGAAAAAGGGCAAGCGCTTTGGTGGCGATTCGGCCCACCAGAAGGCCATGATGGCGAACCTCGCCGCCTCCTTGATCGCCGCCGAAGCGATTGTGACGACGGAGGCCAAGGCGAAGGCGTTGCGTCCCGTAATTGAGCGGACGATTACCGCCGCGAAGCGTTCTCCGGAGGGCTCCGTGGCCGCCCAGCGGCGCGTGGTGGCGTTCTTGCGCGACAAGGACATGGCGCACAAGCTCTTCACCGAGATTGCCCCGCGCTACGCCGACCGTCCCGGCGGGTACACCCGGATTCTGAAGTTGGGGCCGCGTCAGGGTGATAACGCCCCTATGGCGCGCATTGAGTTCGTCTGAGCCACCTCGCGCCACCCGTCGGTGGCGACTGGACCTCGCCTACGACGGACGGGGTCTGCACGGTTTTGCGCCCCAGCCTGGGCGAGACACGGTGGTCGGCCTGCTGCGCGAGGCGTTAACGACGACACTACGCCTGGCGGAGCCACCCTTCATTGTGGGTGCGGGTCGTACGGACGCCGGGGTACACGCCGCTGCCCAGGTGGTCCACGTGGATCTACCCGAGGGTTGGACTATCTCTCGCTACGGAGAGAGCCCCGAGTCTCTGCGTCGCTCGTTGAACCACCAACTGGCGGGTCGAGTACGGGTGAGCCGGCTGCACGAGGTCGATCCTACGTTCCACGCTCGTTTTGACGCCCTGTGGCGGGCCTACCGGTACCTCATCGTCGTCTCCGAACCACCCGCTCTCGATCTCGAAAGCGACTGGAGTTGGATGGTTCGCGGCCCCCTTGACGTCGCGGCCATGAACTCCGGGGCCGCCCATCTCCTTGGACTCCACGATTTTCGGGCGTTCTGTCGGCGACCGCCCGACAAGGCGCCGGGTGACCCTCTCGTGCGCGACCTGTGGCATCTCGTCGTTACCGAGGTCGAAGACTCCGCAGGGCTCGTGGCTCCAGGCGCGCGACTGCTGCGACTCGACGCCCGAGCCCAGTCCTTTTGTCACTCGATGGTGCGTTCACTCACCTCAGCCCTCGTGGCGCTTGGTCGGGGCACTCTCTCGGTCGAGACCCTGAGAATCGCCCTGTCGAGTGGTGAGCGTGCCTCGCTGCCGGCCCCGGCGCCAGCGGGGGGATTGAGTCTGATCGGAGTGGGATACTCCGAACTTGCCGGAGGGCCCTCCGGTTTTGTAGGCTTAGAAGTCCGCCTCCCCGGTGCCAGCGCACCGGAGGAGTCGAGTTCGCTGAAGGAAGAACCGTGAAGACCTATTCGCCGAAGGAAAAAGAGATCACCCGCCAGTGGCACGTGATTGACGCCGAGGGGCTCGTCCTGGGACGCTTGGCCACCGAAGTGGCCAACCTCCTGCGCGGAAAGCACCGTCCCTACTACGCGCCCCACCTCGACACCGGGGACTACGTCATCGTGGTCAACGCCGAGAAGGTGGCCGTCACCTCGAACAAGTTGGCGGTGAACCGTCGGTGGCGCCACTCGGGTTACCCCGGTGGAATCCGTTCGACCACGTGGCGTGAACTCCTCGAGGGTGATCCCACGGCCCTGGTCCACGACGCGGTCAAGGGCATGGTGCCAAAGAACCGTCTCGGCCGGGCACAGATGGACAAGCTGTTCGTGTACGCCGGACCCACTCACCCCCACGAGGCTCAGCAGCCCGTCCCCTACGACACGTCGTCGATTCGTCGCGGCTAAGGAGAGAACGTGACCACTCCGCTCACCCAGTCCACCGGTCGTCGTAAGGAGGCTGTCGCGCGAGTGCGACTGCGTCCAGGAACCGGTTCGATCACGATCAACGGTCGGGCCTTCGATAACTACTTCACCTCGGCGACGCACCGCCAGCTCATCATGGAGCCCCTGCGCGTCACCGAGTCCGTCGAGACCTACGACGTGGACGCCACCATTGAGGGTGGCGGCGTCGCGGGCCAGGCCGGGGCTCTGCGCCTCGGCATCGCGCGCTCCCTGCTCGAGATCAACGAGGAGTTGCGCGTTCCGCTGAAGAAGGCGGGCCTCTTGTCCCGCGACGCGCGCAAGAAGGAGACCAAGAAGTACGGTCTCAAGAAGGCTCGTAAGGCGCCCCAGTACTCCAAGCGTTAATGGCGTCCCCCGTGCGTTTTGGCACGGACGGCATTCGCGGCCGCGCCTTTTCGGACATCACTCCGGCCCTCGCGTACCGCCTCGGCCGGGCCGTCGCGGAGGTGCTCGCGATGCCCGTCGTCGTGGGTTACGACACTCGGGAAAGCTCCCCGGTGTTGGCCCGGGCCCTCATCGCGGGGCTCGTCGACGGAGGCGTGTCGGCGACCAACCTCGGAGTCTTCACGACCCCCGGGGTCGCGGTCATCGCCCAACGGCGCGGCGGATGTGGAGTCGTCGTGTCGGCCTCTCACAACCCCTACTTCGACAACGGCTTGAAAGTTCTCGGTCCGGGTGGGGCCAAACTGGACGTGCTCACGGAGAAATCTCTCGAAAACGTTCTCCATCGCACGGCCGATCCCGAGACTCTGGAGTTCGTCGACACACCAATCGACGAGTCGGCCGAAGCCGAGTACGTGGATCACTTGCGAGCCCTGGTGCCCGACGATCTGTCGGCACTGCACGTGGTGCTCGACTGCGCGAACGGCGCCTCGTCTCACGTCGCCCACGAACTCTTCGCGGCGACCGGGGCGCGGGTCACCACTCTTCACAACGAGCCTGATGGAGTCAACATCAACAACGGGTGCGGCTCAACGCACCCTGACGATCTCGCCCGTCGAGTGGTCGAACTGGGCGCGGACCTTGGTCTCGCTTTTGACGGTGACGCGGATCGCTTGATAGCGGTGGACTCCGAGGGCCGACTTCGTGACGGTGACGACGTCATGGTTCTCTTCGCGGCCGAAGAGGAGAGGGGCGACCGGGGTCTCGTGGTCACGACCATGAGTAACCTCGGACTCCACCGCGCCATGGAGGAGGTCGGGGTCGAGGTGGTCGAAACCGAGGTGGGGGACCGCAACGTCCTGGTCGGGCTCGAGGAGCGAGGCTGGGTTCTCGGGGGAGAGCAGAGTGGTCACATCATCTTTCGACACCTCAGTCCCACCGGTGACGGGCTCTTGACCGGACTGAAGGTCGCCGCCCTCGTCGCTCGCCGGGGCCCCCTCGGCGACTTGTGTGATGAGCGCTGGCGCCGACTACCCCAACGGCTCGTCAACGTCACGGCCGACGTGTACGACGACGCGTCGGTTCGCAGTCTTTTCGCCCAGGTGCGCGAGCGTCACGCGGTGAGCGAGACGGACGTTCGCCTCTTCATTCGTCGTTCCGGGACCGAGCCGCTCGTGCGCGTCATGTTCGAATCGACGAGTCTCGAACTGGTAGAGGAATTCACTCAGTCGTTACGGGAACTGTTCGATCTGGCCTAGGTGTAGTTCCCAGGACCGTTATTCACGGAAGTCTGCTCGCTGGCGGATTGTTGCCAATAGCTGAGTGTGTCCTCACGTAGTTGTAGTCGATGAGGAACGTCTCGAGTGCTGCGAGTCGTTCCGCGTTGGACGTGTAGGGCCGGTCGTAGGCCCACTCGTCGACCAGGGTCCGGTTGAAACGCTCGGCCTTGCCGTTGGTCTGGGGCCGGTAGGGGCGGGTGATGAGATGGCGGGCCCGGCCGAGGGCCCGTTGAAAGACCTTCGCGAGGGTGTAGTTCTTGGCGTTGTCCGTCATGACCCGTTCGACGTCAACCCCCAACTCGGCGAAGCGGACCCTCGTGCGCTCGAGAAAGCCCGCGCAGGTCTCACCCTTCTCGTCGGCGTGGACCTCGACGTAGGCGAAACGGCTGTGATCGTCGACCGCGACGTGCAGGTAGTCAAAGCCCGTGATCTGTTTCTTGAACTCGCCGGCACGGCCGCGTTCGCGGCCGTGGACGCGCCACCCGCCGCCATCGGGCACTCGGCCGAGCTTCTTCACGTCGACGTGGATGAGCTCGCCGGGACGGGCGCGTTCGTAGCGGATGGGGACGCCGCTCGTGCGGTCGAGGGACTTAAGGCGGCTCAGTCCGTGGCGGGCCAGCACCGCATGCACCGTCGACGGGGCGAGATCCCGCTTCTGGGCGATGCGGTGAGGACCTCGTCGGCTGGAGCGGCGAAGCTCGAGAATCGCCTGTTCGAGAGCGAGGGGCGTGCGATGCGGACAGCGCCGAGCGACCGAGGGACGGTCGTTCAACCCCGCCAGGCCCTCGTCGCGGAAGCGCCGCAGCCACTTGTGCACCGTCGGTCGCGACACGCCGGCCATGGCCGCGGCGTGCGCCGGTGGCCACCCCTCCTCCAGAACTCGGCGAACCAAGAGCAGCCTTCCGGCGGGTGTCAGTTTTGCTTTAGCGTGACTCATTGAGAGGTCTCCCCTTCTGTGGATGTGTGCAACACCCATCAGACAGGCGAGACCTCTCGTCAGTCAATAACGGTCCTGGGAACTACACCTAGTCGGCCCCGGGTCCGCCGTGGGGTGCTCGGTAGACTGGCGTCCATGTGCGGAATCATTGGGGTCGTTGGGGCCGCGGACACTCTCGACATCATCCTCGAAGGTCTTTCGCGTCTGGAGTACCGGGGGTACGATTCGGCCGGGGTCGCCCTGGCCGGGGCGGGTGAGACGTGGCGGGCACGCACCGCCGACGGGACCGAGTCGGTCTCGGCCCTCGTGAAGGCGTGCGAGGACGCTCCCCGCAATTATCAGGCGGGGCTGGGCCACACCCGCTGGGCTACGCACGGCGCACCGGAGGCCGATAACGCTCACCCCCACTTCGACTGCTCCGGGACGGTGGCGCTAATTCACAACGGGATTATCGAGAACCACCGCGAACTGAGAGCCGAACTCGAGGCGCGCGGTCACAGCTTCACGTCGGTCACCGATTCCGAGGTGGTGGCCCACCTGGTCGAGGAGCTGCGCCACGAGAGCTTCGAGTTGGCCGAGGCCCTCCGTCGAGCCCTGGAGCGGGTTCGCGGCGCTTTCGCTATCGCCGTGATGGACGCGACCGAGCCCGACGTCATCGTGGCGGCTCGTCGTATCTCGCCACTCGTCGTGGGTACGGCGCCCGGGGTGACCTACCTCGCGAGTGACGTACCGGCGATTCTCGACCGGGCTACCCACTTCTACGCCGTCGACGACGACGAGATTGTTCGACTCTCTCCCGAGGGATTTTCGGCGCGCGACCTCGACGGCTCACCGGTGCGCCTGCGCCAACTCGCCATTGACTGGGACCTCGAGACGGCGGAGAAGTCGGGGTTCGAGGACTTCATGACCAAGGAGATTGAGGAGCAACCGAACGCGGTGGCCCAGACGCTGCTCGATCGTCGTCACGCCGACGGACGTATTACCTTCGACGAGTTACGCATCTCGGACGACGAACTCCGTGAGGTGCGCCGAGTGGTCTTGGTCGCCGCCGGCACGTCGCTGCACGCGGCCCACGTGGCCAAGTACGCCCTCGAGCGTTGGGCGCGAGTGAGCGTGGACGTGGACATCGCGTCGGAGTATCGCTACCGAGACCCCGTCGTGGAGATCGGCACGCTCGTCATCGGGGTCTCCCAGAGTGGCGAGACGATCGACACCATCCAGGCCATGCGCGAAGCCCAGCGCCGCGGGGCACGCGTCGTGGCGGTAACCAACATCGTCGACTCCTCCATCGCGCGCGAGGCGGACGCCGTCGTTTACACCCGGGCCGGACTCGAGGTGTCGGTGGCCTCGACGAAGGCCTACGTCGCTCAGGTGTGCGCGCTGGAACTGTTCGCGTTACGTCTCGCCCAGGTTCGTGAGACCCTCAGTTCCTCCGAGGTCGAGCGCCTCTGGGAGGAACTCCTCGGCGTTCCCTCCCGCGTCGGCGAAGCGCTGGCGCGTCGCGAGTCCTACGCCGCGGTAGCCTCCCAACTCCTCGACGCCACGACCTACTTCTACTTGGGTCGACACCTGGGTTACACCACGGCCCTTGAGGGCGCACTGAAACTTAAGGAGATTAGCTACCTGCACGCCGAGGGGTACGCCGGCGGAGAACTGAAGCACGGGCCTCTCGCTCTGATTGAGCCCGGTGTCGTGGTGGTCGCCATTACGACCGACCCGGTCATGAGAGAGAAGATCCTTTCGAACGTGGCCGAGGTCAAGGCTCGCGGGGCCACCGTCGTGGTCGTGGCGCGAGACGACGACGAGTCCTCGGAGGCGGTCGCGGACTTCGTGTTCCGCGTGCCGGGGGGCGACCCGATGACCGCCCCCATGATTGACATCGTTCCCCTGCAAATCTTCGCGTACTCCCTGGCGCGGGGCATGGGACGAAACGTGGACCGACCCCGAAACCTCGCCAAGACGGTGACGGTGGAGTAGTGCCGATTTTGGGCGTGGGGGTAGACGCCGTCGACGTCGAACGATTCGCGAAAATTCTTTCGCGTCGCCCGCGACTCCTCGATCGGGTGTTTGAGCCCCACGAGCGAACCCAGTGTGAGAACCAACCCGAACGCCTCGCGGCGCGCTTTGCGGCGAAGGAGGCCGCGTGGAAGGCGCTCGGGGTGGGACTCGGTGCCACCGGGTGGCGTGACGTGAGCGTGGAACTCGAAGAGAGTGGGGCCCCCGGGTTGCGAGTGGTCGGACGAGCCGAGCAGCGAGCCCGAGACCTCGGAGTCACCCACTGGCACGTGTCGCTCACTCACACCCACTCGACGGCGGTGGCCGTCGTGATCGCCGAGGTGGTGCCCAGTGCCCGCTGAGGGAGTTCACCGTCCGGCGTGGGCCGAGATCTCCCTTTCGGCGCTCTCGCACAATCTCGACGTGCTCCGACGTGTAGCGCCGGGCATCGCCCTCTGTGGGGTGGTGAAGGCCAATGGGTACGGCCACGGTGAGGTTCTGGTGGCTCGAGCGCTGGTCGACGCTGGGGTGGACCACCTCGCCGTCGCCATCGTGGACGAGGGCCTGGAACTTCGTCAGGCCGGTATCGAGACGCCCATCCTCCTTCTCGCTGAGATTCCCGCCGACACTCTGGTTCCGGCTCTCGACGCCCGCCTCAGTGTGACCGTGGGTTCTCTCGACGGCGCGCGCGCTCTCGTTGAGGTCGCCCGTTCGCGCGACGAGCGCGCGGTGTGTCACCTGAAGGTCGACACGGGAATGCTGCGCCAGGGAGTCGCCCCGGACGAAGCCCTCGAGGCCGCCCGACTGTTGACGGCGTGCCCGCAGGTCGATCTCGAGGGGCTCTTCACTCACTTTTCGGTCGCCGACGGGGACTCCGAGGACCATCGCTCCTTCACTCGCCAACAACGAGAACGATTCCGGGTGGTGCGAGACGAGTTGTCACGCGCCGGGATTCGTCCCCGCGTGGTGCACGACTCCAACTCGGCGGGACTTCTCGGTCACCCGGGTGAGAACGTCACCATGGTGCGCCCCGGTCTCGCCCTTTACGGTTATCTGCCCGCGCCATGGCTGGGCGAGTCGCTCGAGAGTGCGGGACTGTCGCTGCGCCCCGTCATGAGTTTGCGAGCCCGCGTCGTGGCTCGTCGACGCGCGCTGGCCGGTGAGCGGCCGAGTTACGGTCGCTGGCGCGCTCTCGAGCGAGACGCCACCCTCGTGACGGTGCCCTACGGCTACGCCGACGGCTACCCCCGTCGACTCTTCGGGGCCGGGGCCGACGTGCTGATCCGGGGTCGACGCTACCCACTGGCCGGCATGGTGACGATGGATCAGCTCATCGTCAACTGTGGAGACGACCACGTCGAACTCGGCGACGAGGTCGTCTTGCTCGGACGCCAGGGTGAGCAGTCCGTGGACGCCGAGGACTGGGCGCGCTGGGCCGAGACGGTGTCGTGGGAGATTCTCTGCGGGATCTCAGCCCGGGTCCCCCGAGTCCTCGTTCCGTGAACGAGCGACGTCTCGACGATCTCCCCGGCTGCGAGCGCTGCGAGCTGTCCCTCACGCGCACGAGAGTGGTGCTGGGCTCGGGTCCAAAAGGCGCGACGCTGCTGGTGGTCGGGGAGGCCCCCGGTCGCCACGAGGATCTCGGCGGTGAGCCCTTCATCGGTCGCTCGGGACGGTTGCTGCGCGGACTCATCCTCGACGAGTGGGGTCTTCACGACGGCGAGTACCTGATCACCAACGTGGTGAAGTGTCGACCCCCGAACAACCGCACCCCCCGGTCGCGAGAGATCGCGGCGTGTCGACCGTGGCTCGACCTCGAAGCTCTCGCCTGGCGGCCCGAACGGGTACTGGCGGTGGGGACGGTGGCGGCCCGAGCGGTGTTCGGTTTTAACGAGCCGATGACCGTGGTACACGGACGAGTCACGCCCTGGGGTCACGGAGTGGGGGTCGCGACCTACCACCCGGCGGCCGCCTTGCGGGGAGGCCCTAACGTGGTCGCCGTGATGCGAGAGGATCTGAGAACACTCGCCCGGTGGCAGCCGTGATGCGCCGTTGCCTCACTGACGCCGAGACTCAGGCGGCGGGCGAAGAGTTCGCGAACCTTCTTCGCGCCGGGGACGTCGTGGTGCTGAGCGGGCCACTCGGGGCGGGCAAGACCACGTTCGTCAAGGGTCTCGCTCGAGGGCTCGGAGTCCTCGATCGAGTGGTGAGCCCCACCTTTACGATGGTTCGTGACTACGACGCGCACCAGCGCCCGGACATTACTCACCTCCACCACGCGGACGTCTATCGCGCGAACGGCGCGGGTGAGATTCTCGACCTCGACCTCCACGAGTGGCGTGAGGAGTCCGCGGTCGTGGTGGTTGAGTGGGGAGAGCGAGTGGGCGACCTGCTCGGCGAGGTGAGCCTCGTCGTCACGTTTCACCTCGACTCGGACTCTGAGGCACGAGATCTCGTTCTCGGGGGTCCCGCCACCGGGGAGCGAGCGAGCGCTCTCGCGACG
>JAKBAZ010000029.1 GCA_021826255.1 Actinomycetes bacterium | reverse complement strand
GTTTTTCCGGCGGATCGATCTCCGTGGGCACTTTTGGTGCCCCCTGGGCTAAAGACGCCACCGGAGCTCTCGTCCCCACCTCCTACAGCGTTCAGGGCTCCACTCTCGTCCAAACCGTAGAGACGACCTCGAGCACGGTGTATCCGGTAGTGGCGGACCCGTACATCACGTGGGGGGTAGGGCCGTACATAAATCTGTGGGGGAGTTTCATTAAGGCAGCATTTCCCACTTACCAAAATTGGGTAAATAGTGGGGTGTTTTGGTACCTCGCTTGTGGAGCGGTCTCTATTATGTTGAACGAGTACGGCGTACCAGGAAGCTGGGCAGTAGTGGCCGGTTTAATTTGTGGTGCTCTCGGGCTTGAGTCAAATTTGACCCAAGCCGCATCGGTAGCACAGATCAATCGAGAGCTTGTCAATATAGATCAATCAGCTTGCTTCCAATATTCTGTGACGGCGGGAGTGATTTTCGAAAGGCCTTTGTTCTACAACCCGACGGGTTTTCCCAACAGTTGGACAAAAGTTCCAAACAGTAATTGTGCAAATGAGTAGGGATAGAGGGGTCTGAAGAGACAAATGGAACCGTTCCCAATTAGTCAGCAACACGACGACGGAAGGGAGCCGAATGGGGGACGGAGGAGCCGCGGATTGAAGCGGTCTATGTGGGGGGTGGTGACGGGTGCGCTCATCTTTCCCGTTGATGAAGTCATTATTCATTGGGGCCCGACAATCCTTCGCAGCCCTCCCAAACTCATCTTTTTGCAGGTCGGGGTCGCGTTGTTGATTGTGTTCGTATCGCTATGGAAGCGGGGTCGCCATAAGTGGAATACGCGAAGGTAGTGAAGAGCGCCGGGAATCTTGGAAGTTCTACCTCTTGAGAGGATAGGGCAATTGAAGGCGCACCTAGGTACTCACCCGGGGTGCGTGAGCGAGCAGTAAAAAAGGTGATCAAGAATCGCTCGGACTACCCTACGAATTCACTCCCATGACTGTCCGGCAAGCCAGAACTGACGAGGGAAGCACATGAAAATGAAAACGAGGGCAGGGGGCCTGTTTGATCTTCCTTCGTTTGGGGGCCTCTGGCTCGAGGCCGCAGACGCCATTCGACAATCCGACATGAAGATCTATGGACTGGATGCGCAGACAACGTTTCCTCCAAGGATCGAGAGGATCATTTTTGATAGCCCAATGTCGCCGGAGGCTCTTGTCGGAATTGAGATTCACTACGGTGATGTTGATCTTCCTGACTCTCCGCGGGCGTCAGTTGTCTCCGTTCGTAGGTGGGCTGTAGAGTCTGTCGCCGCCACTCTCACCACCAGTGGGATGAGAGAGTCCGTGACCCTGGAGAACTCCTCTGCTCCTTCGAGTTACTCCTTTCCGGTGACTCTCTCTCCGGGAGAGTTTCTTGCCTCGAACCCCGATGGCAGTGTCTCAGTGATGCAGAGTTTTTCCGGCGGATCGATCTCCGTGGGCACTTTTGGTGCCCCCTGGGCTAAAGACGCCACCGGAGCTCTCGTCCCCACCTCCTACAGCGTTCAGGGCTCCACTCTCGTCCAAACCGTACAGACGACCCCGAGCACGGTGTATCCGGTAGTGGCAGACCCGTATTGGATTCATGTTGGGGCTGACGGATCAATAGACGTACGACTTACTCAAAAAGAGCAGATCTTTTGGTACAACGCAACCCCAGCTGAACTCGCAGTTATTGTCACAGCGATTTGTCTCGTGGTTGGTGGCGTAGGGTGCGTCTTAGTGGGTGGCACCGTTGTAGCGCTTGTGACCGGCGCTGTAGCTGTCATCGATGTGTTCGGAATCTGCCCGGCGACCGACTATCGCAATATTTTTAAAGGTGCATTCCCCTGGGATGGAGTGGTAACGAGTTGTATTCCATACTGAATCGATGGCATTCATTAAGTGCGCAATCAAAAGGAAGGTGCACTATGGCTCAAAAGGTTATTCAATTCGAAAGACCAAGGGGGCTCGCACGTCACTGGCGATGTAGCGCGTTTGCCTTAGCGAGTGTCATGCCAGCAACCATCGCTATCTACTGGAATCTTCGACTTCCCCTAACCTCCAAGATTGAGTTGGCGCTTGTTGAACTAGTCGTCTTTCTTGCACCAGTGTTGTTCAGGGAATGGATATGGTCGAGAACTCGGTGTGACTTGAGTACTGCGCAAATTGACAATTTGGCCGCTTGTGCAAATGATGTCGTTGTGGGCAAAAACGACCGTCTTGGTGTTCTCGACTCGACAGCGGAGCCCCCTACATTCAGTGCCGCATACCTTTTATGAGACACCTCATCAAGAGACTCAGCACAATGTGGCGCTTGGTGGGCTCCGAATTCGATCGCTACAGCTTTGCTCGAAAACTTGGGTTGTGGGCGGGCCTGGGGTTGGTCAACGCAGCGTGTTTCGTCGTGTTTTATAGCTTTTTGCGCCATCATCCTTCTCACTTGATGATAGGTATTGGATTGCTCATCTGGGTTGTTTTGGTGAATGGCTACACAGTTGCCACCTTGTTGTGGTGGCACTTTAGAGAATCCACAGTGGATAGAGGTTGGGGAAGTGGAACCGCACCCTAATTCGCCCAGATTGTCGACGGCGGGAGCCTTACGCGTGAGTGACGGGTCGAACCAGGTGGATCTCGGCCTACCCTTAGGAACCTCCTCCAGTGCGGGTGTCGAGATTGCCCCCTCGAGCACCCTCTACACCTCTCCGTCTCCCTTCTCTGTCGCCGCCACTCTCACCACCAGTGGGATGAGAGAGTCGGTGACCCTGGAGAACTCCTCTGCTCCTTCGAGTTACTCCTTTCCGGTGACTCTCTCTCCGGGAGAGTTTCTCGCCTCGAACCCCGACGGCAGTGTCTCGGTGATGAAGAGTTTTTCCGGCGGATCGATCTCTGTGGGCACCTTTGAGGCCCCCTGGGCTAAAGACGCCACCGGAGCTCTCGTCCCCACCTCCTACAGCGTTCAGGGCTCCACTCTCGTCCAAACCGTCCAGACGACCTCGAGCACGGTGTACCCGGTAGTGGCGGACCCGTACATCACGTGGGGGTGGGGACCTTACTGGAACCTCACCGGGGCAACAATCAAACGTGATTTTCCGGTGTGGCAAAACACGATAAATTCCTGGAGTCTTCTCGGCATAAGTCTCCTACCTTCCGTGCTTGGCCTAGTAGTTGGCGATTCGCTCGGTGGCAGTGCTGGTGCCGCTCTCGGTGGGGCGATGGGGATTGAGCCGTCGATATTGCAGTGGATCTATTTTCCCACCGCTACGAGCGCAGACGTCAATCGGGAACTTGTGAATATTGACACTTCAGCCTGCTATCAATACGCTTTGTTTAAGACGTACGACCCGTGGATTTACTCAACTCAGTCACTTCCGATTCTCTACAATCCATCTGGCTTTCCTAGCAGTTGGACCAAAGTGCCAAACGCGAACTGTGCCGGAGAATAGATGATGTCAGTGGATGGCTTTGCGGCACGCAGAATTCACTACGAGTTGCTCTCCGAGCAACTCTCATTGAGTGACGCAGGTACTTCACAGAGACTTCGGCGCGCGCGGATGGGTGCTGAACACCTCGTTCGTGGAGGCGGGATCATGGTGATGATTTTGTCGGCATCATCGTTCTCAGCGTCGACTTCCTCCTCACTGGGAAGGGCGATTACTGTGATTGCCGCGGACACGCTCCTCGTCCTTCTCACGTTGTACGCGTACTTTGAACCTCCACTTTCCCTGGCCGGTAATGGGCGAAGAGCCAAGTCCAGCACCGTGGACCGGGTGCAAACGGTGTTAGCGGGTATCGCGATGGGTTGGTGCGCTGCCATCTTGTCGACTGTTGCACTCGTTGTCTCGACAGGTCATAACGTTTCTCAAGGAGCGGGCATCGTGTATTACCTCGGAGTTGGTGGGTTATCCCTGGTCGTGTACAGACTTGTAAGTAGGGAATCGCGAAAGTGGCTGCTAAAGGAGATGGAGTCCTTCTAAATGTTCCGCGTGCAGCCGCTGCGGGGTCACATCGGATGAGAGTTGTGGGGCACAGTTGGGTCGAATTCCTTGAAGAGCGCCGTGAATCTTGGAGGCTCTACCTCGTGAGAGGAAGGGGCAATTGTATGTACGCCTAGGTACCGACCCGGGGTGTGTGAGCGCGCGATGAAGAGGGAAATCGTAATTCGCGCGCACTACCCTCCGAATTCGCTCCCATGACTGTCCGGCAAGTCAGAACTGATAAAGGAAGCGCATGAAAATGAAAACGAGGGCAGGGGGACTATTTGATCTTCCCTCGTTTGGGGGCCTCTGGCTCGAGGCCGCAGACGCCATTCGACAATCCGACATGAAGATCTATGGACTGGATGCGCCGACAACGTTTCCTCCAAGGATCGAAAGGATCACTTTTGATAGCCCGATGTCGCCGGAGGCTCTTGTCGGAATTGAGATTCACTACGGTGATGTTGATCTCTCTGATGCTCCGCGGGCGTCAGTTGTCTCCGTTCGTAGGTGGGCCGTAGAGACCGTTTGGGATACCAGGCTCGTGTGGAAGGACTCGAGCGCCGTCCCAGAGGAGGTGTATTCCACACTCGACTTGGCGTTTCACGGGGTCGAAATTGAACACGGGCCAGTGAAGGTCATGATTCAAGGAACGGGTGATGACGCCGACTGGAGCGGTTCCCTCCAGATTGACGATGCCCGCGAGGAGACGCGAGTCTCCATTCACGCGACTCATTGGACCAGTGGTCGCCTCAAACTCACGCTGATTGACGACATCGAACCCCTGCTCTTACACCGTTGGAGGCTGATTCAACAGGGGGAGACGTATTCGGTCATGACGGTACCCCCCCGAAAGGGGTAGTCCCGCAGCGGTTTTGTCGAAGGGCCATTTTCATTCCACCTGTCCGCGGCTGAGTGAATTGACGTCCAGACGACCGAATCTCTTCTCAACGTGAGGCCCCCTGAGAAGGAAGAAACGGGACACGCCGACTCAAGGGTTGATGAAAGAATGTCTCCATTACAGCCACCAGCAGGAAGTGGCCTGATCCCCGCCAACTGATTCTCGGGAAACTCGACTCCCGATGCTTCTCAGTGGTGCGAAGGGGACTGCAATGAAGGAGCGACGCCCCAGAGACCTGCCCTCAGATCCCCCAACACCTTGACCCGTCCCACCTATTTTGGGTGAGAGGTAGGCGACGAAGTGCCGGGCCACTCTTCAGGTCACGACTCACCTTCGTAGACTTAACGACATGTCCGGATTCGTCGACTCCGCCCAACTTCACGCCAAGGCGGGCAATGGGGGAGCGGGTTGCGTGTCGTTTCGTCGAGAGGCTCACGTCTCGAAGGGTGGACCCGACGGGGGCGACGGGGGCCGAGGAGGCGACGTCTGGTTAGTTGCCGACCACAACATGGCTTCCTTGCTCGGATTCGCGGAGCATCCGTTCCGGCGAGCCGGCGACGGCGCGAACGGTACATCGAAGCGTCAGCACGGATCTCGAGGAAAAGACCTCGAGGTCGCGGTACCGGTCGGAACGACCGTGCACACACTGGATGGCGAGATGGTCATCGACCTGTCCGAACCCGGGGACCGTTGGAGGGCCGCCGAGGGGGGTGAGGGGGGGATGGGTAACGCGCGATTCCTCTCGAACAAGCGCCGGGCCCCGGCCTTCGCCGAGCAGGGCGAGTTCGGGGAGGAGTTGTGGTTCAACCTCGAGTTAAAACTTCAAGCTGACGTCGCACTCATCGGATTTCCGAACGTCGGTAAGTCGACCCTCATTTCGACTTTGTCGGCGGCGAAGCCCAAGGTCGCCGACTACCCCTTTACTACCCTCGTGCCTCACCTCGGCGTTGTCCGAGTCGGCTACCGAGCGGGCAAACCCACCGAAGGAACCGAGTTCGTCATGGCCGATATTCCCGGCCTCATCGAGGGGGCGGCGGATGGGAAGGGTCTCGGACACTCCTTCTTACGACACGTGGAGCGGGCTCGAGTGTTGTGCGTGCTGCTCGACCTCTCGCCCTCTCGTCCCCGTGAACCCGAGGAGCAATTAGCGACGTTGCTCGACGAACTGGGCCGCTATCAACCTGATTTGCTCGAACGTCCCCGGGTCGTGGTGGGCTCGAAGGGTGACGTCGCCGACGTCGACTACGACGGCCTTGTCATTTCCGCGGCGACCGGGGGAGGGGTGGACCACCTCGCCGCCCGCTTGGCTGAGCGAGTGGTGGAGGTTCGAACGAAAGAGGAGGTGGCCGATCGGGGGCGGATCGTCGTTCACCGTCCCGTTTCTCAAGAGATCGCTGCCGAGCGGACCGGAGAGGGAACCTGGCGAATCCACGGACGTCGCGCCGAGCGCGCCGTGCGCTTTCAAGACCTCACCGATGACGGCGCCCTCGCCGAGGCGGTCGAGCGCCTGCGCGAACTCGGTATTGATCGACTCTTGCTACGCGCTGGGGCTCGCGACGGCGACGTCGTCGAGATCGGCCCCGTCTCATTCGAGTGGTGGCGAGACGAGGTGGGCGCCGGTCTCGACCGGGGCGACCACCACCGCACCACGCGTCGGGAACGCCGAGCGAGGCGGGCTCGCGAAGGCGCCTGGCCCGAGGACGAGAGTCGTCCCGACGACGAATCGTGAGTCGCCGTCTCGTCGTCAAAGTCGGAACCAGTTCCGTGACCGACTCTCGTGGAGGGGTGGATGGCGACGTCTTGAACTCGATAGCTCGCGACGTCGCGCAACGGCGCCGCGCAGGTGATCGCGTCGTTCTAGTGACCTCGGGAGCGATTACCGCTGGGTGGGCCGAGGTGGGTACGGGGCGTCCTCGTCCGAGTGACGCCCGAGTGCTCCAGGCCGTGTCGGCGGTGGGCCAGCCCCTGTTGATGGACGCCTGGCGCCAAGCTTTCGCGACGGAGGGCGTGACGGTGGGTCAGGTTCTCGTTTCTCCCCTCGACTTCGCCGATCGAGCTCAGTACTTGCACGCCCGTTCGACTCTCGAAGCGCTCGAGGATCTCGACGTCGTGCCCATCGTCAACGAGAACGACGCCGTCGCCGACGAGGAAATTCGTTTCGGCGACAACGACCGACTCGCGGCTCTCGTCGCCAACGCGGTGAAGGCGGAGTTTCTCGTTCTTTTGACTGACACACCGGGACTACTCACGGGAGATCCCCGTCGAGACCCCCACGTCACGCTCATCGAGGAGGTCACCGAGGTCGACGAGGGTCTACAGGCGTTGGCCGGATCGTCGAGCTCCGGAGTGGGCAGTGGGGGAATGTCGTCGAAGTTGGCCGCCGCGCGCATGGCGACGTGGTCCGGTGTCGCGACGATTATTGCTCCCGCGAGGGAGGTCCACCCTCTCACGAGGGCCCTGTCGGGAGAGGCGGGCGTCGGTACGCTCTTTCATCCCCGGTCGGAGAGACTCAGTGCTCGCCGAGCCTGGATCGCCTTCGCCGTGTCGTCGCGGGGACAACTGCGGATTAACCAGGGGGCGCTGCAGGCCATTGAGCACCACGGGCGCAGTTTGCTCCGCGTGGGGGTCGAGGGCGCGTCCGGCGAATTTCGAGCGGGAGACGCCGTCGAGATTCGCGGTCCCCACGGCGAACTCGTGGCGAAGGGTCTCGTGCGGGTGGACGCGGAGCAGGTGTTGACCGGAGACGACGTCGTCGTTCACCGCGACGACCTGGTGCTGCTGCGGGCCCGCTGAGCGCACTCGGTACGCTGGAGCGATGAGTAGCCCACTGCGCCACCAGGGTCTCGCCGTGAAAGCGGCGTCACGCGAACTCGCCGACGCCAGTGACGAGCGTCGGTCGGCGGTGCTCCGACGGGTGGCTGACGCCCTCGACTCACGTCGAGACGACCTCCTCGACGTCAACCACCGTGAGCTCGAGCGCTACGACGACTCCGGGGCGGGACGGGACCGACTGACCCTCACGCCCTCACGTATCGACTCGATGGTGGAGGCGCTTCGGACACTGGCCGACGCGAGCGACCCTCTCTTTGAGGTAGTGGATGAGAGGGTGCGACCCAACGGTCTTCGGGCCCGACGCGTGAGAGTTCCTCTCGGCGTGGTCGGTGTCGTCTACGAGAATCGTCCGAACGTCACCTCCGACGTCGCGGGGCTCTGCGTTAAGTCGGGTAACGGCGCGTTTCTTCGCGGTTCGTCGAGCGCCCTCGAGTCGAACCGCTTCATCGCGAACCTCTTTCGCGAGGCGCTCGCCAGTGAGGGGCTTCCTCGTGACGCCGTGAGCCTCGTCGAGGACACCAGTCACGAGACCGCGGCGGAGTTCATGGGCCTCACCGGAATCATTGACTGTTTAATTCCGCGAGGCGGCCCGAGCCTGATCCGGGCGATGCGCGAGTCCGCCCGAGTTCCCTACGTTCTCGACGGCGACGGGAACTGCCACGTCTACGTCGACTCACCCTGTGATCTCGACCAGGCGCTCGCCATCGTGGTGAACGCCAAGACCTCTCGACCCGGCGTCTGTAACGCCGCCGAGACCCTCATCGTGCACGAGGCGGTGGCCGACGAGTTTCTGCCTCGGCTCGTTGAGGCGATGCCCCAGGTGGAGTTACGCGGCGACGAGCAGACCCGACGGGTTGTGGCGGTGACGCCGGCGAGCGAAGAGGACTACGCTCGCGAGTTTCTCGACCTGATAATGGCCGTTCGAGTCGTCGACTCGATCGACGAGGCCATAGACCACGTCGCCACCTACGGCACGGGTCACTCCGAGGCCATCGTCACGACCGATCCCGAGCACGCGAGAGAGTGGACTCGTCGCGTGGACGCGGCCGCGGTACTCGTCAATGCGTCGACTCGATTCGTGGACGGGGGCGAACTCGGTCTCGGGGGCGAGGTGGGTATCTCCACCCAGAAGTTGCACGCTCGCGGCCCCATGGGAGTGCGCGAGTTGACCTGCGTCAAGTGGGTCATCGAAGGGGAGGGGCAGATCCGATGAGTGCTCTCGACCCCCGTCACGCTCTCGCCGAACGCTTGGGTCTTGAGGTTCCCGCGCCCCGCTTTAGTTCACCCGACGAGGTGGCCCACCTCTTGGCGGGCGTGGACTATCTACCTTCCCGTGACATCACGGCGGTGACCTTTCTCGCCGATCGATTGGCGAAACCCATTCTCGTGGAGGGGCCGGCCGGAACGGGCAAGACGGCGCTCGCCGACGCAGTGGCCCGAGCGAGTGGGGCGCGACTCATTCGACTGCAGTGTTACGAGGGCCTGGATGAGTCAAAGGCCCTCTACGAGTGGAACTACCGCAAACAACTCCTGAGGATTCAAGCGGGTCGTCGCGAGGAGGAGTCTACGACCTGGCGTGAACTCGAAGAGGACATCTTCTCCGACGACTTCCTCCTCACCCGCCCGCTCCTTGAGGCCATCACCGCGCCTGATCCCGTCGTACTCTTAATCGACGAAGTGGACCGGGTGGAGATCGAAACCGAGGCTCTGCTCCTCGAAATTCTCTCCGAGTATCAGGTCTCCATTCCCGAACTCGGTACGGTGAAGGCCCGGCAGATTCCGATGGTCTTTCTCACGTCGAACGCCACGCGAGAGCTCTCTGAAGCGTTAAAGAGGCGTTGCGTCTTTCTTCACGTCGGTTACCCCGACCCCGAGCGAGAGCGCGAGATCGTCCTCACTCGAGTTCCGGGTATTTCGGGCCAGCTCGCGACTCAGATCGCTCAGATGGTGTTTTCCCTTCGCCAGATGAACTTGCGAAAGGCTCCCTCGGTATCTGAGACCCTCGACTGGGCCCGCACCCTCGTCATTCTCGGACACGACGAACTCGGGCCCGAGGTCGCGGCGGAGACTCTCCACGTCCTGTTGAAGTTTCAGAGTGATATCGCCGCCGCGCACGAGGCTCTCCTTCAAGGCGACTGAGTGTTCGACCTACTCAGTCGCTTCATCGCCGAACTGCGCCGAGTGGGACTACCCGTTTCGGTGAGTGAGCACGTCGACGCCGCTCGGGCCACCGAGGTCATTTCGCTCGAGGATCGTGAGACCTTTAAGAGTGTTCTCGCCGCCAGCCTGGTGAAGGATGCGACCTACTCCGACGCCTTCGACACGGCATTCGAGGTCTACTTCTCCGCCCGTCACGCCCCCGAGGGTGACGTGAACGTTGCGACGAACGAAGGCGCGGCGGGATCTCCACCGCGTCAGAGTGAACGGGAGTTCGCCCAGGACCTCTTCGACGCTCTGGCGAGTGAGGACGAGCCGGCCTTGCGCGAAGCGGCGCGCGGAGCGGTTGAGCGCTACGCCGGGTTCGAACGAGGACGGCCCGTCGGTGGGGCCTACTACCGCTACCGCACGCTTCGCCACCTTGACCTCGACGACCTGACCGAACGTCTCGGTTCCCTCTCTCTCGTCGCCGATCCCACGAACGAACTCCTCGAACGCTTGAACCAGGACGAGGCCCGTCGTCGAGTAGCCCACTTCGAGGAACTCGTGGAACGAGAGATTGTGGAGCGACTCGTGGAGGACCGCGGCACGGAGGCCGTCGCCGACTCGACTCGAGAAACTCTGCCCGAGGACGTCGACGTGATGCACGCCACGCGTGACGAGCTGGCCGACTTGGAACGGGCTCTCGCACCCCTCAGTCGCAAGCTCGCGTCCCGATTGGCCAGACGGCGTCGCCGTCGGCGTCGCGGACCACTCGACATGCGCCGCACCGTGCGCGCGTCCTTGTCGACGGGGGGTGTTCCGGTGGA
>JAKBAZ010000028.1 GCA_021826255.1 Actinomycetes bacterium | reverse complement strand
GAGATGAAGAAGGTTCTCACCGAGATCCAAGACGGCACCTTCGCCGCCGAGTGGATCAAGGAGAACGAGATCGGCCGCCCGCGCTACCGCGAGCTGCGCGATGTGGGTAAGAAGCACCCCATCGAGGACGTGGGGGCGCGCCTTCGCACCCTGATGCCTTTCGTCAACGCCGGTAAGAAGAAGGTGGCGGAGGTGTCGGGCGGCGACGTCGACTAGACGCTTCCGTGGGCGCCGTTCTCATACTCGTCGTCGTGGTCGCCACGATTCTCGTACGACGTTCCCGGCGGCGTTCGCCCGATCTCCATTCTGGTCAAACCCGCTCTGAGCGCCTCGTTCGCGGAGAGCGGCGTCGACCCCTGCTCCTCACCGTAATCGACGCCGTCATCGCTCTCGTCGTGATTGGGCCGACCGTCCTTCACGTCGTTCCTCACTCCTCGGCGACGTTCAGTGCCGCCTTCGGAGGGGCTCTCGTGGGTGTCGCGCTCGGGGCGTGGCGCGCGCGACTCATGTTGGTGGGTCGCGTGGAGGGTTCCTGGGACGTGATTTTGCGCCGCAGTCCCCTCGAGTACGGACTTCTCGTCGTCCTCATCGTGGCGAGAAGTCTCGAGGGCGCGGCGGTACGCGCCCACGCGTCGTGGGCGTTACCGGTCTTTGCGGGCCTGGTGAGTTTCGCCCTGGTCGAGTCGATTGCTCGAGCCGCGGTTATCGTGGCGCGCTGTCAGTGGGGTCGACGGCTTCCCGCGACCTACGGTCTCGACCCCGGGGTTGACGGTTCTACAACGTAGAACGTCGTTCGGCGTCGCGGACGACGCCGGCGAGCATGCCGGGAAAGACGAACCGGTGAAACGGCGCGATCGAGTACCAGTAAGCCCGCCCGACCAGTCCTCGCGGCTTGAACGTCGCCCGCTGGGTGATGGTCGATCCACGTGTCGACGGAGAAACGTCCCACTCCAGCCAGGCTTCTCCGGGTAGACGCATTTCGGCCACGAGACGCAGAGTGCGGGGAGGGCTCACGGCGTCGACGCGCCAGAAATCAACGAAGTCGCCCTCGAGTAACTCGTAGGGATCGCGACGCCCTCGTCGCAGTCCCGGTCCGCCGACCACCTGGTCCGCGAACCCTCGGATGCGCCAGAGCCACTCGCCGGAGTACCACCCGGTGTCACCCCCGAGTGAACTCAGCGCCGCGAAGATCTCTTCCGGGGAGGCACTGGACTGGCGTTGACGGACGTCGTGGAGAGCCGTCCCTCCCGCCCAGTGGGGGTCGGTGACGTAGGCCCGAAAGGGGGCGAGGTCGGCGTCGGTGAAGGTGGTGGGGATCTCCCCCCGGTGGGTTCGCCCGAGGGCTAGTCGTATCGCCTCTCGCAGACTCGTTCGGGGCGCACCAAAGGTGTCGATCGCCCGCTGATCACTGGTGACGACCTCGTTCACCAGTGAGTCGACGAGGGGCCGAGCGAGTGTTGAGGGCACGGGTGTCACGAGTCCGACCCAGAGGCTGGAGAGCGCGGGCGTGAGGACGGGGACCACGAGACGGCGCCGCCTCGCCAGACCGGCCTCTTCGGCGTAGAGATCCATCATGTCGGCGTAACTCACGATGTCCGGGCCGCCGATGTCGAAGACTCCCGACAGGCCCTCGGGTGCTCGAATCGCTTCAACGAGGTAGCGCAGGACGTCCGAGATCGCGATGGGCTGACTGCGGGTTCTCACCCACTTGGGCGTCACCATGACGGGGAGCACTTCGACGAGGTACCGCAACATTTCAAAGCTGGCCGAACCCGAGCCGATGATAACCGCCGCGCGAAGTTCGATGACGTCGAGTGGGCCGTCGGCGAGGACGCGCCCCACGTCGTGTCGACTTCGCAGGTGGTCGCTGAGCGCTCCGTCGTCTGAGCCCATTCCGCCGAGGTACACCAGCCGCCTGACTCCTGCTCGAACGGCCGCCTCTCGAAATCGCTCGGCGTCCCGGCGTTCTTTGGCGATCCAGTCCGGGCCCGCCCCGATTCCGTGCACCAAATAGACGGCGACGTCGACACCCTCGAGGGCTTCGTCGAGGGGACCCTCGAGTGATCCCCTCACCACCTCCACCTGATCACGCCAGGGCGCACGATCTAACTTGGCGGGCGTGCGCACCAGACAGCGCACCGTAAAACCCTCCTCGACGAGTCTCGGGGCGAGTCGACCACCGACGTATCCCGACGCTCCGGTGACGAGGACTCGGGTCATGCGTGTTTAGAGTTGGCCGACAATCCAGTTGATGCTCGCGCACAGGGCGGCCACGTCTTCGGAGTCGACGGCGGGAAACATGGCGATGCGCAGTTGGTTTCGGCCGAGCTTGCGGTACGGCTCGGTGTCGAGAACGCCGTGACGACGAAGGATCGACGCCACGAGTGCCGCGTCCACTTCGGGGGTGAAGTCGATGGTCCCGACCACCGTGGAGCGCATCTCGGGATTCTCGACGAACGGGCGAGCGAACTCGGAAGCGTCGGCCCAGGAGTAGAGAATCTCGGCGGATCGAGCCGATCGCCCCGCGGAGAACTCGAGGCCCCCGTGGGCGTTAAACCACTCAATCTGGGAGGCCAGGAGGTGGAGCGTGGTGAGAGCGGGGGTGTTGTAGGTCTGGTTGAGTCGCGAGTTATCGAGAGCGATCTTGAGGTCAAAGAAGGCGGGAGTCCACCGGCCCGACGCGGCCACACTCTCCACGCGCTCCACGGCCGCCGGGGATAGCAGGGCGAGCCACAGGCCACCGTCACTCGCGAACGACTTCTGGGGCGCGAAGTAGTAGCAGTCGAACTGGGTGGGGTCAACCGGAAGGGCCCCCGCCCCCGACGTCGCGTCGACCGCCACCAGGCCCGTGGCCCCGGCGGGCCGGCTGATGGGCATCATGACGCCCGTGGAGGTCTCGTTGTGGGTCAAGGCGTAGAGGTCGACGTCGTCACGTGATTCGGCGAACGGGTGACGACCTGGTTCGGAGGTAATGACGACCGGGTCCTCGAGGTGGGGGGCGGCGCTAGCCGCCGCGGCGAACTTGGAGGAGAACTCACCGAACGCGAGGTGTTCACTCTTGCGCTCAATTAAGTGGAACGTCGCGGCGTCCCAGAAGCACGTCGATCCCCCGTTGCCCAGAACAACCTCGTAACCCTCGGGCAGTGAAAACAGTGACGACAGCCCTTCGCGAATCTGACCGACTTTGGCGCGAACCGTCGACTGACGGTGGGAGGTTCCGAGGTACGTCGACGCATCCGTCACGAGGGCGTCAATCTGCGCTGAGCGAATTTTGGAGGGACCCGAACCGAAGCGTCCGTCTCGGGGTAGCAGGTTCTCGGGAATCTGGAGGCTGTCGGGGGAACTCATAGACTCTTAGCCTAGGGACTGAAAGGGCACGGTCGATGACCTCGAGAGTGAGTGACCTGTTGGCGGGTCTGGCGCCGTCGGCGACGTTGGCGGTGGACGCGAAAGCGAAGGCCCTCAAAGCCGCCGGTGAACCCATTATTGGTTACGGTGCCGGTGAGCCGAACTTTGCGACTCCCGAGCACATTGTTGAGGCCGCCGCCGCGGCGTGTCGCGACGTGGTCAACCACAAGTACACGCCCACCGCGGGTCTTCCCGAGCTGCGCGAGGCTATTGCCGCCAAAACGGCTCGCGACAGTGGGCTGACGGTGAGCCCTTCTCAAGTTCTGGTCACGAACGGCGGTAAGCACGCCGTCGCCACCACCATGGTGACTCTCCTCAACCCGGGCGACGAGGTGCTGATCCCCGCCCCCTACTGGACCACCTACCCCGAGGCCGTGTACCTGGCGGGTGGTCGTCCCGTCATCGTTCCCACCTCGGCGCAGAGCGGTTTTCGGGTGAGCGTGGAGGACTTAGAGGCCGCGCGAACTGACAAGACGAAGGTTCTCGTGTTCTGCTCCCCGTCGAACCCCACGGGTGCCGTCGTCGCACCGGAGCAGGTCGCCGAAATTGGGCGATGGGCGGCTGAGCACAACATCTGGGTGATGGCCGACGAAATCTACGAACACCTCGTCTACGGCGACGCTCGTCACGTCTCGCTGCCGGTCGTGGCCCCGGAGATCGGGGATCGGTTCGTCGTGGTGAACGGAGTGGCCAAGACCTACGCCATGACGGGGTGGCGCATCGGTTGGATGATCGGCGCCTCTGACGTCGTCGACGCGGCGACGAACTTCCAGAGTCAGACGACGTCGAACATTTCGAATATCTCCCAGCGCGCCGCGGTGGCGGCATTGCGCGGGGATCTTTCGGCGGTCGCCGAGATGCGCACCGCCTTCGACCGGCGTCGTCGGGCCATGGTGACGTCACTGAACGAGATCGAGGGCGTGGACTGCGTGACTCCCGAGGGAGCGTTCTACTGCTTCGCCGACGTGCGTGGGCAACTGGGCCGTGAGCTGGGCGGCGTCGTTTCTACGACCTCGTCGGAACTCGCGTCGACCCTGCTCGAGCAGGTCAAGATTGCGGTGGTGCCCGGCGAGGCGTTCGGCGCGCCGGGATTCGTGCGACTCTCCTACGCCCTCTCCGACGAAGACCTCGCCGAAGGTCTGCGCCGGTGGGCGCAGTGGGCGAACGCCCGCTAGGTGACCTTTACGCTGTTGTACCCCTCCCGAAAGGACGACCCGTGGCCCGTGTGCTCGTAACCGAAGAGATTGCTGCGACCGGACTCGATGAACTGCGTCGAGCGGGCCACGAAGTCGACGTGAGGATGGGTCTGAGCCCCGAGGAACTTGTGGCCGCCGTACCGGGGGCGAGCGCCCTCATCATTCGGTCCGCGACTCAGGTGAGTGCGGCGGTGTTAGAGGCGGGAACGGATCTCGTCGTGGTGGGTCGAGCCGGAATCGGCCTCGATAACGTCGACGTTGCTCGGGCCACGGAGTTGGGCGTCATGGTCGTGAACGCCCCCGTGTCCAACATTCTCTCCGCCGCGGAGCAGACGATGGCCCTGATCTTGGCTCAGGCCCGCAACATCCCTCAGGCCCACGCCGCCCTCATCGCGGGAAAGTGGGAGCGTTCGAAGTGGGAGGGGGTTGAACTCCACGGGAAGGTCCTCGGCATCATCGGACTCGGGAAGATCGGCGCCCTCGTGGCCCAGCGCGCCTCGGCGTTCGGGATGCGCCTGATGGCCTACGACCCCTACGTCACCGCCGATCGGGCGCGACACATGGGAATCGAACTGGCGGATCTAGACGTCGTACTCGCGCACTCGGACTTCATCACGATTCACCTGCCGAAGACCAAGGAGACGACGAATCTGCTGAACGCCGAGACACTCGCCAAGACGAAGCCGGGAGTGCGCATTATCAACGTGGCCCGCGGGGGCATCGTGAACGAAGCGGATCTCGCCGACGCTATTCGCTCGGGTCACGTTCACGGAGCGGCACTCGACGTCTTCGAAAAGGAACCGACCACCGAGTCGCCACTCTTTTCTCTGCCGAGCGTGGTGGTGGTGCCTCACCTCGGGGCCTCGACGAAGGAGGCTCAGGATAAGGCGGGAGTCACGATTGCCGAGCAGGTCCAACTCGCCCTGGCTGGAGACTTCGTCCCCTACGCGGTGAACGTCGCCGCGGGCGAGGTGTCGAACGTCGTGCGACCCTTCATGGGTCTCGCGGAAATCCTTGGTCGATTCATTGGGGGGCTACTCGACGGTGAGCCCGCGGATCTCGAAGTCAGTTACCAGGGGGAAGTGGCCGGGGCCTCGACGACGATTCTCACCCTGTCCGCCCTCAAGGGGCTGCTCCTCGCCACGGGGCACGATCAGGCATCCTTCGTGAACGCCCCCCAGATGGCCGCTGATCATCGCATCACCTTCTCCGAGGTCCAAAGCGTCGAGTCACCGGAGTACGTCAACGTGATCACCGTGCGCTCGGGACACCACGCGGTCTCGGGAACTCTCATGACGGTCGGAACTCGAGTCGAGACTCGCATCGTCGCTGTCGACGGTCACAGCGTTGAGATTCCACCCGCGGCGTCGATGCTCGTGGTGCGAAATGACGACCGACCCGGCATGATTGGTCTGGTGGGGTTGGCGCTCGGTGAGGCGGGGGTGTCCATCACGTCGATGGCCGTGGGGCCGGACAAGAACTCCGGCACTGCTCTCATGGTCATGACGACGGCCAGTCCGACACCGAGTGATGTCGTCGAGGGTCTGAGGGGGACCCACGGGATCAAGGACATTCACCTGATCTCACTGAAGTAGGTCGGCTAGCCGCTCATCGCGGCGAGAACGGCGTCGGCGGCTCGTCGACCCGACGAGAGCGCCCCCTGGGTCGAGGGCGTGGTGAGATAGTCACCGGCGAGAAACACGTCTCCGAACCGCGGAGGGTGAGGTCGTCCTCGGGTGATGACGGGCAGGGCGTGAGCCACGCGAGTAACGTCCACCAGTTCGAGGTCGCGAGGGGAGAGATCGTACAGCCGAGCAACCTCTTCGTGCACCTCGGGAGTCGCGTGGAGATCGGCGAGACCGTTTCCGGCCGCGGCGAGAAGGGAGTGCTGAGGACAGCGTTCGGGAGCCACCGCCGCTACGTCCAACACGCTCGTGAGGTGGGCGGAGTGTCGGGGTAGTCGTAGTTCGGCCCCGGAACTCACCACGGGACTGCGCCACCACCACGTGGTTTGCGATCTCCAGTTGGTGGTGGCGAGGCCGGGAACCAGGTCCTGGGCGCGATGGGCATCCGTTGCGACGACCACAGCCCGAGCGCGAATCGTACCGTTGTCGACGCGAGCCCAAGTGGGACCCACTTCGTAGACGGGGCAGTTGAGCCGAATCTCACTGATCCGCAGCTGTCGAGCGAGGGCGCGGGGGAGTGCCCCTAGCCCCTCGGGCGTGGTGGCGGGGCGATCCTTCAAGAACGACTTGAGGAGGAGTCGCACGTAGCTCCACGGAGCATCGAGGGTGGAGTCGAGGAGTACTCCGGAGAAAAAGGGCGCCACCACTCGATCGAGTGTGCCCTCACTCAGCCCGCAGCGCCGGAAGCCCTCGCGAGCGCTCATCGAGTGGTCGGCGAGAATGGTCCGGCTGGGGGCGGCCGCGGCGCGGGCGACTCGTACCAGGCCGGCCAGGTCTCGCGCGCTCAGGCCACTTGAACGAAGTGACCTGAGCGCTCGAAAAGGTGCGTATCGGGGGTCCACGAGAACCGCGTCGGGCGGTCCGATGAACCGCAGGACCGGAGCGAATCGACGCCACGCGACGTCGTCGAGGCCGGCCGCACGAATCTCCGGGTACGCCGGATTCACCAGTTGAAACCCCTCGTCAATGAGGGCGTCGCCGACGTGGCGCGACTTCACTCGGCCCCCCACGCCGTCGCTGGCCTCGAGGAGGACGCAGCGACGGCCGGAGAGCTCGAGCGTACGGGCGCAACGAAGTCCCGCGAGACCAGCGCCGACGATGATCACGTCGGCGTCCACGGCTTTACGCTCGCGTGATGTCGTCGAGTCGAGCCATGACGTCATCCGTCAGAGTGTCGACGACGTCGAGGGCAGCCATGTTCTCGCGAACCTGGGCCACGTTGGAGGCTCCAGTAATCACGGTGGAGACGTGAGGGTTCTTCACGCACCACGCCAGCGCTAAGTGAGTGAGCGACACGTCGAGTTCGTCCGCGACGTCCTTAATCTTGGCCACCTTGGCGAGCTGGTCGGGATCGGTCAACATCGTCGCGAGCCATTCGTATCCGGGGAGCGTCGCTCTCGAACCGGCGGGAATTCCGTTCTGGTACTTACCGGTCAAGAGGCCCGAGGCGAGCGGAGACCAGATCGTCGTACCGAGCCCGATGTCCTCGTAGAGACGGGCGTACTCGACTTCGACGCGGGTCCGGTGGAGCAAGTTGTACTGGGGCTGTTCCACCACGGGCTTGTGAAGGTGGTGTCGGTCGGCAATGAGCCAGGCGGCCCTGATCTCATCAGCCGACCACTCCGAGGTGCCCCAGTAGAGCGCCTTGCCGGACGTGACCATGTCGCTCATGGCCCACACGGTCTCCTCAATGGGGGTGTGGGGATCGGGACGGTGGCAGTACACGAGGTCCACGAAGTCCAGCCCGAAGCGCTCCAGCGACCCGTCGATGGCCTGCATCAGGTACTTGCGATTGAGGGTGTTCTTCATGTTGGGGCCATCGAGGATTCCCCAGAACAACTTGGTGGACACGACGTACTCGTGACGCTTCCAGCCCAATTCGCGAAAGGCCGCGCCCATCACCCGCTCCGACTCGCCGCTGGCATAACCCTCAGCATTGTCGAAGAAGTTAACTCCGGCCTCGCGGGCCGCTGCGAGGCACTCAGCGGCCTGGGTGGCGGTTTCAATTTGATTGGCGTTGGCGAAGGTAACCCAACTTCCGAAGGACAACACACTGACCTGAAGGCCGGCTCGGCCCAGGCGACGATACTGCATTTCTGCCATAATGACTCCTCAATAGTGTCGAACAATCAGTTCGCTTCGAGGTTAGGCGACCTCACGCGCAGGCACGTCGGGCCAGTTCTCCGTGGTGACTGGAGTAGAAGAGCGCTTGGAGATCAGAGCGACGACTCCGGCTACGGCACCGAGAATGGCGACGAGGACCATCACTTTGAGAGCAACGCGCAGGATCTTCATAGGTCCACTCTACTGAGACTTCACGGGGTCGGCGGTGGCTGTGTAGTATGACGACGTGACGCGTTACGCCGGCGGGCTTCTTCTTACCTAGGGGCGAGAACGTTCTCGCCCCACGCCCCCGCCTCGGCGGGGGTTTTTTGTTGCTCGCCGACGCCTCGGACACGGAAAGGATGCCATGCCTCGATCACACCCCCAGCAGCCGAGTTCCATGCCCTACCAGAAGTACCGGGCGACGATTCCGGTCGACCTTCCGGACCGGACGTGGCCGAACCAGCGCTTGACGAAGGCCCCCATTTGGTGTTCGGTCGACCTTCGTGACGGTAATCAGGCGCTGATCGATCCGATGGACTTGGAGCGTAAGCAGGTGATGTTTGATCACCTCGTGGCCATGGGTTTCAAGGAGATCGAGGTGGGTTTTCCCTCGGCGTCCCAACCCGACTTCGACTTTGTCCGTCAGATCATCGACAACAATCTCATCCCCGACGACGTCACCATTCAGGTGTTGACCCAGTCGCGCGAGGAACTCATTCGTCGCACCTACGAGTCGTTACGGGGGGCGCGTAGAGCCATCGTGCACTTCTACAACTCCACCTCGACTCTTCAACGACGCGTGGTTTTTGGCCTCGATCGAGAGGGCGTGAAGCAGATTGCCCTTGACGCCGCCCGCCTCTGTCGCTCCCTCGAATCCACCTCACCCGCGACCGAGTGGGTGTACGAGTACTCGCCGGAGAGTTTTACGGGAACGGAACTCGACTACGCCCTCGATGTGGTGAACGCCGTCATTGAGATCATTGATCCCTCGCCTGATCATCCGATGATCGTGAACCTCCCGGCGACGGTGGAGATGTACACGCCCAACCTGTACGCCGACGCCATCGAGTGGTTCTCACGGCACGTCGCTCGGCGCGACTCGGTGTTGATCTCCCTGCACCCTCACAACGACCGCGGCACGGGAGTCGCCGCCGCCGAGCTCGGCGTCCTCGCCGGAGCGGACCGGGTGGAAGGCACGCTGTTCGGTAACGGGGAGCGAACGGGGAACGTCGACGTCGTGAACTTGGCGCTCAACCTCTTCTCACAGGGCGTGGATCCCGAGCTCGACGTCTCCGATATTGACAAGACGCGCCACGTGGCCGAGTACGCCAATCGCCTTCCCATCCACGTGCGTCACCCCTACGTCGGCGAACTCGTCTACACCGCGTTTTCCGGTTCTCACCAGGACGCCATCAAGAAGGGCATGACGGTCATCGGGGACAGTTACGACGTGTGGGAAGTTCCCTACCTGCCGATAGACCCCAAGCACACCGGCCGAACCTACGAGGCCATCATCCGGGTGAACTCCCAGTCGGGTAAGGGTGGAGTCGCCTACGTGCTCGCCACCGAGCACGGCCTGGACCTGCCGCGAGCGATGCAGGTGGAGTTCTCGAAACAAGTGCAACGGGTCACAGAAGAGTCCGGAACTGAAATCTCGCCAGCGCAGATCTGGGATGTCTTTACCACGACCTATCTTCCCGAGACGGCCTCGCTGCACCTGCTCTCGAGCGAGGTCACGACGGGGCCCGACGGTACGGTGATCACCGCTCAATTGTCCCACGCGGGCGGACACGTCACGGTCGTCGGTGAGGGCAACGGCCCCGTGGACGCCTTGATGAACGGACTGAGGACCCAACTCGGGGTCGACTTCACCATCGAGGACTTTCACGAGCACGCACTCACCGCGGGGTCGTCATCGTCCGCGGCGGCCTACGTCGAAGCCGATGACGGACGAGGTAATCGGTGGTGGGGAGTGGGGCTCAGTTCCTCGATTCTCGACGCGTCGTTAGAGGCGGTAATTTCGGCGGCGAATCGACGTCGTTAACGCCCGATGCTCTGACGACACTCACTCGCTGCAGTACACCTACGACGCCAACGGCAACCTGATCGGCATGGTCGACGCCAGTGGGACGACGGCGAGCGCCAACGACCTACACCTACAACGCCCAGAGTCAACTCACCCAGACCACGTCGGGCACGGGACCGGCGGCGACGTCTACGCTCGACGCCAGTGGGAACCTCACGACGTTGCCGACGGGGGCGAGTGGGACCTATAACGCCGCCTCCCAACTCACCTCC
>JAKBAZ010000027.1 GCA_021826255.1 Actinomycetes bacterium | reverse complement strand
TATCGCTCAAAGGCAATCTGCTCGGCTTGGGGCAAGAGGGCTTCGACTCGACCGAGGTCCAACAAGGTGTAGCGGTTGTCGTTCTGCTGTACCGTGCCCGAGACGATGTCGCCCTCTCGATTGGCGAACTCCTCGTACATCTTGCGCCGCTGGATGTCACGAATCAGCTGCATCAGAACCTGCTTCGCCGTCTGGGCGGCGATGCGGCCGAAGTCGTCGGGTGTCGCGTCCCACTCGCGCAGAACGTTCCCCTCGAGGTCTAACTCGAGGCCCCACACCTTGATCTCACCGGTTTCGGGATTGATCTCCACTTCGGCGTCTTCGGCCGAGTCGGGACGACGCTTGTAAGCGGCGAGGAGCGAGTTGGCGAGCGCCATCAGCAGCTCGCCCTCGTCGATGTTCTGGTCGCGGGCGATTTGACCCAGCGCCTCGAGAAACTCAAAGTTGGCCATGGCTTAACCTTTCGGGCTCGGGGTAGAACGAGAGGGAGTCGGAGTCTTGGCGCCCGTGGGCTTTGGGGCGGGACCCCACTCGAAGACGGTCCGGGCGCGCTCGATGTCGTCGAGGGGAACGTCGAGGAGTCCGAGCGTGGTGTCGTCAATGCTCAACGTGGTGGCGTTCGCCGAGCGCAGGACCCCCTGGAGACGCCGAGTGGGCTCTCCCGAGCGACGCTGGCGAAGAGTCACCACCTCCCCGACGGCGCTCGAGAAGTGCTCCGGCGTACGCAAGCGTCTCTCGAGGCCCGGCGAGGAGACGTCGAGAACGTAGCGACCCTCAATCGGATCGTGCTCGTCCAACCATCGCGACAGGGTCCGCGTGGCGTCGCTCAATCGCTCCACGTCGAGGGGCTCGGAGGAGTTCACGGTGACGTGCAAGGTTCCGGCGGAGAACTCGAGGTCGTAGAGGTCGAGGCCGAGCGGACGCAACAGGTCCCGAAAGGGTTCCGTCAACTCCATTCTCGCCTCCTCTCCCACCTAGTGCCTGGCAACGAAAAAGCGCGGGCCAAAAGGCCCGCGCATCACGAGTCCAGGCGTCCTGAGCGGACTGTAGGAGACACTCTACCAGGTGAGAGCGCGAGAATGAAAGGCGTGACGAGAAGATGAGCCTTAGTAGGACTTAGCCACGTAGGCCACGAGATTCGGCTCCTCCTCGTGCTGGGGCAGGGTTCCGTCACGTCGCACGAGACACCGTACGGTCACGGCCTCGGCCTTCAGTCGAGCCTCGGCCGCCTCGTCCACGAGGTCCCAGTCAAGTCGGGCGAACCCGTGTTGGGCGGCCACGAGAGCGTCGTCGACGCTCGTCACCGATGTCGTTCTCGACTCGCGAAAGGCCAGTGCGTCGGCGTAGAAGGCGTCGTGCATCTCGTCGAGAATCTCGCGGGCCCTCCCCACGAACTCACCTCGCTCCACCGTGATCTTCTCCCCGCTGTCGCGTCGCACCAGCGTGATGTGGCCGCTCGCGAGATCCCGGGGACCCACCTCGACTCGCAGAGGCACACCCTTAATTTCCCAGTCGGTCACGCGACGGCCAAAACTGCCCCGACCCGAATCGAGGTGGGAGCGCACGCCCGCCTCGAGAAGTTCCCGGGCGACCTCTCTCGCGCCGTGGGTGACCTCATCGTCGTCCCGTACGGCGATAACGACGACCTGCCAGGGTGCAAGACGCGGGGGAATTCGAAGTCCTCGGTCGTCGCCGTGGCTCATGATGAGCCCCCCGACGAGTCGGGTGGAGGCCCCCCACGAGGTGGTGTGACAGTGCTGAGAGACCCCGTCGTCGCCCTGAAAGACGATGTTGAAGGCCCGGGCGAAGTTCTGGCCGAGTTCGTGGGAGGTGGCGAGCTGGAGCGCCTTGCCGTCTCGCATCATCCCCTCGCAGGTCATCGTGTTCACCGCTCCGGCGAAGCGTTCGCTCTTGGGTTTGATCCCCACGATGGTCGGGACGGCGAGAACCTGTTCGAGGAAATCGTTGTAGACCTCGAGGTGAATCAGGGTCGCGTATCGCGAGGCGTCCTCGGCGCTGGCGTGGGCCGTGTGGCCCTCTTGCCAGAGAAACTCCGAGGAGCGCAGAAAGAGTCGGGGGCGCAACTCCCAGCGCACCACGTTGGCCCACTGATTCAACAAGAGAGGCAGGTCGCGGTGGGACTGGATCCACTTCGCCATGAACTCCACGATCACCGTCTCCGAGGTGGGTCGAACGACGATGGGCTCGGCGAGTTCGTCACCACCGGCGTGAGTCACGACGGCGAGCTCCGGGGAGAAGCCCTCGACGTGTTCGGCTTCGCGGTGTAGGTAGCTCTCCGGGATAAAGAGTGGGAAGTAGGCGTTCTGGGCCCCCGCGGCCTTGATTCGGTCGTCTAATTCACGCTGAATCCTCTCCCAGATGGCGTAGCCGTAGGGACGGATAACCATGGTCCCGCGCACCGGTCCGTTGTCGGCCATCTCGGCCTTTTGCACCACGTCTTGGTACCAGCGAGGAAAGTCATCGCTTTGGGGCGTTAGGACGGACGGTTGGGCCACGGTGCTCCTCGAACTCGGTGGCGTTCAGACTACTCGGGCCCTAACAGGGTCGAGTGGCCCCGAGAGAGAAGTTCGCCGGACTCTGGGTGACGTTGTAGTTGGACCACACGTAGACGTAGACGTAGGTCCAGCGATACTGCGTTGCCCCCGACCCGGAGATGATCTTCTCTGAGGTATTGCAGAAGGTTCGAATCACGTGGGGGGCGATCGGCTTCGGGGCCTGGTAGGTGAAGGAGATCGTCGCCCCCGTGCTGTGACGGTTGTTCGTGTCCCACACGGTGGGCTGAACACTAAAGCGGCCACTCCGGAGATTTTGCGGATTCACGGTGACGTCAAGTCCGGTGACAAAGGGTGAGTTCGGCACCGCGCTCACGGGCTGGGGCAGACAGCCCGTCGAGGTGAGAAAAACTTGCCGACGGCCCCCGTTGGCGAAGTCGACGAAGGCCTGGTCCTGGGCGAGGATTCCGGGGTGCCCCGGGGTATCGAGACAGATCATGTTCACGTTGGACGTTCCCGTCGAACTCGCGGCCGCGTTCACATGGAAATCCGTCTTCGTCGTCACCATCGTGGGGTGACTCCCCCACGACACCGTGGGTCCGAGATTTCGCACGGTGAGTTTGAGCGCGGGGCCCGTTCGCGAACGCCCGAGTGAGTCCGTCACCACCGGCACCACCTGGTAGCTCCCGTTGCCCCACGAAGTCGTGTCGAGGGTGACAATTCCGGTGATGGAGTTCGACTCCCCGATGAAGTTCTGGGGGGAGGTTGAGTCGATGTTGGCGATACAGGCGTTGGTCGGCGTCTGGAGCCCGGGGTGGTCGCCAATAGCGCCCGGGATGAGTTGGGTCCAGTATCCGCCGTTGGAGTAGACAATCTTGACGTAGTTGCCCTTCAGACGCTTCGGGTTGTTGTTCACGATGAAGCAGACTTCGGCGATGTGGGACGTGCCCGGGCGGGCGGCGTTCGTCGCGAAGGAGAGGGTGGTCTTACCCGACACGACCCCCGGAGCCGTGGTCCAGTGGACACTCGGCGCGGGATTCTGGGTGATCAGAGTCGTCGTGGGACCCGACTCGGTTCGACCCTGCGCGTCGGTGACGGCAATGGTCACCGAGTAGGTTCCGTCCACCCACGGAGTTGTATCCGCCTGGACGTCGAAGGTGATGTTTTGGGCCACGGCCTTGGTGCCACCCTGGTCGATGTTGGTGTAGCACGACTGAGAGTTGAGCGCCGCTTGGTTCTGCAAATTGTTGGAGAAGATGATGGTGGCCCCAGCGTTCGACATCAGTGACGGATTGCCGTTCACCGCGAAGCAGACCTGGTGGACGGTGTCACCACTGGGCACACCGACGGAAAAGTCGATGGTGGCAAGACCCTGAACCGTTTGGGTCGACGGGGTGGTGAGTTGAAAACTGAACCCGCCGGCCGCCCCAGCCGCCAGCGGGGTGAGGGCGAGCGCCACCACCGCGCAGAGGGCCACCACCGCGCTCGAGAACATCCGACTTACCCGACTCGTCATGTCTCTACCCCTGGGTTCGACGCCGTATGCGTTCAATCGTGAGACTAGCGGCGTTGGCGTCGGCCCCCTTTTCGTCGAGTAGCAGAGCGCGGTCCGCATCGGCGAGAGCGGCAGCGGTCTCGTCACGCTTCGCCAGTCGAGCGTCCACTCCCTCTTCGGCGATTCGCTGGGCCTCGTCGACCAACGCGGCCACCATCTCGTCCTCCGGCACGACGCGCACTATCTGACCCCTAATGAAAAGGTGGCCCCGTCGTCGTCCCGCCGCGATACCCAGATCGGCGTGACGGGCCTCACCCGGTCCGTTGACGACGCACCCCATGACGGCCACCTGTATCGGAATGTTCATCTCCGAGAGTGCGCTCTGCGCCTCATTCGCCACGGCGATGACGTCAATCTCGGTGCGACCACAACTCGGACAGGCGATGAGGTCGAGCCCGCGGCGCTCGCGGAGTCCGAGAGACTCGAGGAGCTGACGCCCCGCCTTCGCTTCCTCGACCGGATCTGCGGTGAGTGAGTAGCGCAGCGTGTCACCGATACCCTCGGCGAGCAAGGTGGCGATTCCGGCCGTACCCTTAATCAGTCCCCCCGGGAGAGGTCCCGCCTCGGTCACGCCCAGGTGCAAAGGGTGGTCGAAGGTCTCCGACGCCAGCCGATAGGCGGCGATCATCGTCGCGACCGACGAGGCCTTCACCGAGATTTTCACGTCCTCAAAGTCCACCTCGCGGAAGTAGTCAAGTTCGAGCCGCGCCGACTCCACGAGCGCTTCCGGGGTGGCTCCGCCGAATCGTTCGTAGATCTCGGGGTGCAGACTGCCGGCGTTCACTCCAATGCGAATCGGCACTCCGCGATCTTTGGCCTCACTCGCCACCAGTTTGATCTCGGAGGGCTTGCGCAAATTACCGGGGTTGAGGCGAAGTCCGTGGACCCCCGCCTCGAGGGCGGCGAGAGCCATTTCGACGTGAAAGTGGATATCGGCGACCAGAGGCACCGGAGAGCGGGGAACAATCTGGGCCAGGCCCTCCGCGGCCGCAGCGTCATTACACGTGCAGCGCACGATGTCGGCTCCAGCGGCGGCCAAGGCGTAGATCTGCTGAAGGGTGCCTTCGATGTCGGAGGTCTTGGTGGTCGTCATGGACTGCACCGAGATTGGGGCGTCGCCCCCGACCGCCACTCGTCCCACGTGAATCTGACGTGTCGGCCGACGAGGACTGAGAAGATTGGAGGAGATATCCACCTCCCCATTCTGCCCGGGCGAACACTCTCGTCGAGCGTTCCAGCCCTCTTCGGGTGAGTCAGGCCCTACCGGAAGGGATTAGCGATGGGGTGGGCGATGTCGAGATAGAGCGTGGAGGCGAACAAGACCAGCAGGACCGTGACGAAGGCGTAGACCACTGGCATCATCTTTCGTAGGTCCGCGTGATAGGCCTGACCCCGTCGGCGACGAAGCCGCTCGTAGGTGGCGACCGCCACGTGGCCCCCGTCGAGAGGTAGGAGGGGCAGCATGTTGAGCACCCCGACAAAGATGTTCAGCACCACGAGAATCTGCAAAAAGGCGCCGACGTTGGACTGCACCGCTTGGTCGGCTACTCGAACGACTCCCACGATGGAGACCGGCCGCTTTTGCTGTTGGGCGGGCTGACTCGCGAGGGCCGGGGTGGTCACCTGGTGGTAGAGGGTCACGAACTCCGAGGGAGAAAAGACGTGGCCAATGGACGCCACCGCTTCGGTGATGGTGTGCCACACGAGCGAGAAGGACTGGGGAACCGCCTGGAGAACCGGAGTCGTCGTGGTTAGCTCACGAAGACTGATTCCGAGGTAGCCCACGGGAACTTTAGAGGACGTCACCGGCTGGCCCCCCACCCGCAGGGTTTGACCGTTGAGGGGGTGGGCGTGAAGAGTCACGAGTCGACCGGAGCGCTCGACGACGATGGTCACGGTACCCCCCGGGGCGGCTTGCACCGTCGAGACAATCTGAGCAATGGTGGGGTGCGAGTGCCCGTTGATCGACTCGATTCGATCCCCCGCCTGGAGACCCGCGGCCCGGGCCGCGTTGGCGACCCCGTGATCGAAGGTCACGAACCCCCCCACGCCGATCGCCGTCGACGAGGGGGCACCGACGAACACCAGGGAGGCAAAGGCGATTCCGAGAGCCATCACGACGTGCATCAGTGAGCCGGCGGACGCGAAGAGAACTTTACGGGGATAGCTCGCGGCGCGGTAGGTTTTCGACTCGAGTGACGGGTCGACCGAATCAGTCCAGGTCATTCCGGGTACCTTGACGTAGCCCCCGGCCCAGATCGCGCGAACTCCGTAGCGAGTTCCCCGGTGAGTCATCGACCACAGGGGCGGACCGAAGCCCACGAAGAAGTCGGTGACCTGCATCCCCGAGAGTCGGGCCGTCAGATAGTGGCCGAACTCGTGAAACATCACGATGGCGAGCACACACAGAACGACGAGGGGCAGCGCCCAGCCGACCAGCCACACCGCGAGCGCGATAACGCCCGCCAGCACCAGGAGGAACGTTCCCAGGGAACGGCGGCTCGACGACGAAGTATCCACTACTGGGGCAGATTACCGTGAGCGACCGCTCGAGCCCGCGCGTCCTCGTCGCGCAAGTGGGCGACCGACTCGAGGGGGCTGTCGTCGTAGGACTCGAGTGTGCTCGCCACGAGCGGCACAATCTCGCGCCAGGCGAGGCGCCCGTCGAGAAAGGCCTCCACGGCCACCTCGTTAGCCGCTGACATCCACGCCGGAGCCGCCCCGCCACGTCGGGCACAGGCGTACGCCAGGTCGAGAGCGGGAAAGTTCACCCGGTCCGGTGGCTCGAAGTCGAGACGGAAACCACTCGAGAAGTCCAACTGGCCCCAGTGGTGGTCGAGACGCTCGGGAGCGCCGAGACAGTAGGCGATGGCGAGACGCATGTCCGGGGCCGAGAGTTGGGCGAGCACCGACCCGTCCACGTACTCGACCATGGAGTGCACGATGGATTGAGGGTGCACCACCACCCCAATACGCTCCACCTCGACTCCGAAGAGTGCCGACGCCTCGAGAACTTCGAGCCCCTTATTCATCAGAGTGGAGGAGTCCACCGTGATCTTCGGTCCCATCTGCCAGGTGGGGTGACGCAGTGCCTCGTCTCGACTCACCCCATCCAACTGAGTGGCGTCATAGCCGCGAAACGGCCCACCTGACGCGGTAATCCAGAGACGTTCGACGTCGGGATGCCGCGGCGCGGGCGAAGAACCCACGAGACACTGGTGAAGAGCGCAGTGTTCCGAGTCGACCGGCCAAATCTCGGCGCCCGGAGTGGAGCGCACGCCTTCCACGAGAGGTGCCGCGGCGATCAAAGACTCCTTATTTGCGAGGGCCAGGCGACGCCCCGCGAGGAGAGTGGCGAGCGTCACGGGGAGCCCAGCGAAACCGACCACCGCGTTCACCACCACGTCGGCGTCCGCGCTCAGTTCGGCGAGTCCCTCATCTCCGACCACGACCTCGACGGCGTCACCGCACTCGTCGCGCACTCGAGTGGCGCTCACGTCGTCGGGGACCCCCACTCGGGGTACCCGGAACTCGCGGACGACGCTCACCAACTCCTCGACTCGTCGGCCTGCCGAAACCGCCACCAGCTCGAACTGCGGCGAACGACGCAGGACGTCCAGACTCTGTCGACCAATCGACCCGGTCACTCCCATGACCGCCACTCGGCGCGGCTGCACCATGGTCAACTCAAGTGCAACAGGTGGGTCAAGAAGTACATCGTCGGAAGGGCGAAGAGAAGTCCGTCGATGCGGTCCATCACTCCCCCGTGTCCCGGGAGCACCCGCCCAAAGTCCTTGATCCCGAGCGTGCGCTTGACCATCGACTCCAGCAAGTCACCGAGTGGAACAACCACGCTGATCGCGAGTGCGGCCTCCAGTCCGAGCCGCATCGTCCAGGGGCTGGAGAGGGGTACGACGACGGCTCCCACGAGCAGGGTGAGGAGGGTTCCGCCCACGACACCCTCAACGGTCTTGTGGGGAGAGAGTCGAGCGTTCAGGGGGCGTTTGCCCAGCCAGCGCCCAATAAAGAGGGCACCCGAGTCGTTCGCCACCGTCAACAAGATGGTCGCCAAGGTGTAGGCGAGGCCGTGACGGCCCACATAGGCGTGAGGCGAAATCATGGCCATCGCCGACGTTCCGAGGACTCCCACCCAGGTGAAGACGAAGACGGTGACGCCGAATCCGTCCACCACGTCCACCGTCTGTTCCGCGTTCAGGTACCAGATGAAACCGAAGAGCACGAGCAATGTCGCCACCGGCGCGACCGCGGCGGGGCCCTTGCTGTAGACCCCAATACTCAGCATTACGACCGCCGCGATCCCGAGAATGGTCGCGGGGTGGGCCCCCGCGGCCCGAAAGCCCGCGAAGACTTCGGCCGAACCCAGCGCCAACACCACCACGACCAGCACCGCTGCAGCGAGTGGCCCGGCGTAGAAGATGGCGAGCACGACGAGAACCAGAGCGACGCCGGTCAGCGTGGCGAGAGCGACACTTCGCCCCCCGCTCGAACGAACGGCTCGACCTTCGAGCGGATTGGATCGAGTGCTTCGCCGAGTTCGCCACTCCCGGTGCGGTTCACCAACAGGCTCGGGACGCGGGGCCCCGTCGAATCGAATCTCCTCTTCCACCGAGAGCGCGTCGGGCGCGGTTTCGGTCCACGGTGAGGAGTACTCCGCCACCGGTGGGGCATCGTTCGCGAGAAAGGAGGCGTCGAACTGTCCCTCGTGGGCTACCCAGTCCGCTTCGGCTTCGCGCCAGGCGGGTGCCGGGATGTGGGCCCACGGGTCGACCGTGTCGGCCTGTTCGCGCGCCACCACGATCGGAACCTGACCCGTCGGAGCGTCGGTCCACGGTTGCAAAAGGGTCTCGGGGTCCACCCGAGGAACCTCGCCGGTGGCGTGAGCCACTTCGGCGCCGGTGACTCGCACCCGAAGGTCAAACGTACTGACCACGGGGACTTCGCCGGTGGGCTCGCCCAGGGTGCCGTCCTCAGACCTCAAGAAGTTCTTGCTCCTTGTGGGACAACAAGCCGTCGATCGTCGCCACTTCGTCCTGAGTCATCTTGTCGAGCACCTTCTCCAGGCGCTCCACTTCGTCCTTCGGCAGACCGTGATCCTTCTCGAGTGCGTCGATCTCCTGGCGGGCGTGTCGGCGAACTCCGCGCACGGCCACCTTGCCCTCTTCGGCCTTCTGCTTGACCAACTTCACGAAGTCTCGACGCCGCTCCTCAGTCAGGGCCGGGAAACTGAGACGAATGACGTTGCCGTCGTTGCTCGGCACGAGGCCGAGGTCCGCGTTCGAGATGGCCTTCTCGATGGCCCCGAGAGAGCCCTTGTCGTAGGGCGAGACCACGAGGAGACGAGACTCGGGAACGGAAAATCCCGCCAACTGCTTCAACGGGGCTTCCGATCCGTAGTAATCCACCGTCAGGTTCTCCACGAGGGCCGCGTTGGCCCGTCCCGTGCGCACCGAGGCGAACTCGTGCTTGACGTGCTCAATTGCTCGCGCCATCTTCTCGCGAGTCTCCTCGAGCATCAGTTCGACTAGTTCAGTATCCATTAGTCCACCAGCGTACCGACGGCGTCACCCCGAAGCGCGCGACCCAAGTTTCCCGGGGCCATCACGTCGAAGACACGAAGGGCCAAGTCGTTGTCCTTGCAAAAGGTAATAGCCGTCATGTCCATCACCCGCAAGTTCTTCGCAATGACGTCGTCAAAGGAAATTCTCTCGTAACGCGTTGCTCCGGGAAACTGGCGCGGGTCGCAGTCGTAGACGCCGTCCACTCCCCCGTGAGTTCCCTTCAAGACGATGTCGGCCTCGATTTCGGCGGCTCGTTGGGCCGCCGGGGTGTCGGTGGTGAAGTAGGGATTGCCCATTCCCGCAGCGAAGATGACCACTCGGCCTTTTTCGAGGTGACGCACCGCGCGACGACGGATGTAGGGCTCAGCAATCTGATCCATCTCGAGCGCCGACATCACCCGGGTCGCCCGGCCGTGACTTTCGATCGCGTCTTGGAGCGCGAGCGAGTTGATCACGGTACCGAGCATCCCCATGAGGTCCGAACTCGCGCGATTCATCCCGGCGAGTTCACCCTTCGCTCCGCGCCAGATATTGCCGCCGCCCACCACCACGGCCAACTCCAAATCTCCCTCCGACATGGCCGACGCGATCTCCGTGGCGAGAAAGTGGACGGTCGAGGCGTCGATGGTCTCGTCGCTCGCCGACGAGGCCAGAGCCTCCCCTGAGAGCTTGAGGACCATCCGACGCACGGACTTACGCTCCGATGTAGGCCTGAGCGAAAGCGCGAATCGTCGCCGGCGCCACGAACTGCTCCACCGACTGCTTCTCGTCCTTCACGTAGGGCTGTTCGAGCAAGACACGGTCCTTGAACCACGAGTTCAGGCGACCCTCGATGATCTTCGCCAACGCCGCCTCGGGCTTGCCCTCGTTGCGCGAAATCTCTTCGACGGTCTGGCGCTCCCGATTGATCTCCTCTTCGGGTACGTCGGCGCGACTGAGGTAGGCCGGCTTCGCGAACGCCGCGTGCACGCAGATGTCGTGAGCTAGTTCCTCGTCCCCACCCTGCACGATGACGATGACGCCGTTCACCCCGCGCTCGGACTGTTGGTGCAGGTAGGTGTTGATGACTTCGCCCTCCTGCGCCACCAGACGCACGACCCGTCCGACCGAGATGTTCTCCTTCAAGGTGGTGAGCAGCGTCTCAATACGCTCCTGGAACTCGGCGATGGCGCCCTCACCCTCACTCGCCACGCGGGCCGCCATCTCGTCGACCAACGCGGTGAACTCCTCGGACTTCGCCACGAAGTCGGTCTCACAGCGCAGTTCGACGAGCGCCGCGGCCTGAGCGTCGCGCACGACGGCGATCGCGCCCTCGCTGGCCTCACGTTCGGCCCGCTTGGCGGCCGAGGCGAGACCCTGCACGCGCAGGTGCTTCACGGCCGCGTCGAAGTCACCTTCCGTAGCG
>JAKBAZ010000026.1 GCA_021826255.1 Actinomycetes bacterium | reverse complement strand
GGTTGGCGACCGAACCTCCTCCCACCCAGACCAGGTCGGAGCCCCCGAGGCGCTCGTCGGGTGATCCGGACGGTTGAGGGAAGAGTCGCAGGTCGGTAACCTCACAGCCCGCGGCGTTGAAGGCTTCGTAGAGTGCCGCGTAGTACGCCGCGTCGTCACCCGAGGCGGTTTCGACGAGACAGACGCGAGGGCGAGCTTTACCGGTGAGTCCCAACACGTCGAGAAGCATGGCCCCCAGCCGATAGGAGCGATGAACCGGACCCGGGACGAAACCCCCGGAGGTGGCGAGGATGCGCCGGGTCATTCGAAGATGGGCCCGACCGTACGGGTCCGCTTGATCTCGTAGAACCCCGGGGTGGAGGCCACCGCGAGGACTCCGTCAAAGAGACGTCCCGCAGCTTCACCCTTGGGCGCAGGGGTGACGACGGGTCCGAAGAAAGCGACCTCGCCCACGTGAATGACGGGCGTTCCGACGTCCATGCCCACGGCGTCCATACCCTGATGGTGGCTGGTGTTGAGGGCGTCGTCCCAGGCGTGATCGTCGAAGGCGTCGATGAGGGCGGGCTCGAGGCCAGCCCCGTCGAGGGCGGCCACGGTCGCCTCACGAAGGTCGTCTCGCTGGCCCCCCACGTGGTAGTGAGCGCCGTAGGCGTCGTAGAAGCGGCGCAGCCCCGGCTCTCCGTGAGCGGCCTCCACGGCCATCATGACCCTTACTGGCCCCCAGGCCTTCTCCATCAAGGCCACGTACTCCTCGGGTAGATCTCTACCCTGGTTGAGGACGGCCAAACTCATGGTGTGAAAGCGCACGTCAAAGCCACGCACCTGGCTCGCCTCGAGGAGCCAACGTGAGGTCATCCAGGCCCACGGGCAGATGGGGTCGACCCAGAGATCGACGGGAGTAGTGGTGGTCACGGGTGTCCTCCAATGTGTGAGAGTACGTAGGCGAGGGCGTTGATGAGGTGAACCATCGCGTCGAGGTTCAGCATCTCGTCGATGCCGTGGGCGTTGGATTCGGGACCGAGAACTCCGGTCGCCACGAAGGGTACCGCCGGAAAGCGACGCCCCAACTGGAACAAGAAGGGAATGGTTCCCCCTTCACCGGTGAAGGTCAAGGGGCCACCGAACGTCGTCGTTGATGCGGTGTTGAGCACCTCAACGAGCGGGGCCGGTAGCTGCGAGGAGGCCCAGCCACTCGCGACGGAACTCACCACCACGTCCACCTCGGCGCCCGCCGGAGGGGTCGCGGTCAACACCTCGACGAGGGCGGCGGCGACCTCGCTGGCGTCGACGAGAGGGGGCAATCGCAACGACAACGTGGCCGTCGTCGAGGTGCGCAGTACGTTTCCCGCCTGGGCCGGTTCGGGGGCTCCGGCGAGTCCGATCACGGAGAGGGCTGGTACCCACGTGCGTCGAAGTAGCCGATCCGCGGCGTCATGACCCATTAGAACGAGTCCCTCGAGCGAGGGAATCTCCTTCGCCACGACGTCACCGAACTCGTCGGCGATGGACTGAGTGGAGTGGCGTACCCAGTCGGGGATGGGGCAGTGGGCCTCGGGGAGGAGAATGTCGCCGGTGGTCGCGTCCTCCACTCGGTCCAGGAGTTGTCGAAGAAGCCGAAAGGACGAGGGCACGACTCCCGACGCGGTCCCCGAATGCTGAGCTCGCTCGAGCACGCGAACCGTAACGTCGACGTTGACGAGGCCCCGCAGAGAGGACGTGACCCAGAGCCGGTCGTAGGAGAGAGCCCCGGAGTCGAGGCAGATCATCAACGAAATCTCACCGAGACGATCACCGAAGTGGTCCAAGTACGCCTCGAGGTCGGGCGATCCGCTCTCCTCGGAGGCCTCAATGAGGAGGACGCAACGGGGGTGGGATTCACCGAGACGCCGTGCTTCTTCGAGAGCACAGACAGCGGCGAACGTCGCGTAACCGTCGTCGACGGCACCTCGCGCGTAGAGGCGGTTTCCCCGTCGTACCGGGTTAAAGGGGGCGAGACCCTCACTCCACTCCCCGAGTGGTGGTTGCTTGTCCGCGTGCCCGTACAGGACGACCGTCCCGGACTGGTCAGTCCCACGGGCGGGAACGTCCACCCACATCAACGGAGTACGGCCCTCCAACCGCTCAATGCGTACCTCCGCGTCGCTCAGACGCGCGCCGACCCACTCGGCGAGGAGGTGAAGGGCATTCTCCAGATTCCCGGACTGACTCCAGTCGGGGTCGAAGTGGGGCGAGAGCGCGGGGATCGCGCAGTACGCCTCCAACGTAGGTAGAACGTCGCGTTCGAGATCACCGAGAGAAAACGTCACGGGTGTGAGGCTAGTGGGCCCGTCGTCGGTCAACTTCCGCCCAGCAGTAGCGCGCGGCCAGGCTGCGAAGCCCACGCAGATGGTCGGCGCTTACTCGTAGGTCTCGTTCGCTGATGGTGGCGTCGAGGTCGTGGAGCAAACTCCAACCGACTCGAACTCCGTAGTCACCCGCCGGCCACACGTCAGGACGCGCCAAACAGTTCATGAGATACATCTGGGCGCTCCAGGGCCCGAGCCCCTTGATGGCGGTGATTTCGGCGAGTACGTCTCGATCGCTCAGGCGACCATGACGCTCGGGTTGCAGGCGACCACTCGTGCACGCCTCGGCGAGGCGAATCATCGTCTCGGCCTTGGTAGTGGAGAGTCCCACCTCTCGAAGGGCCGTGGCATCGAGTTCGAGTACCCGCGCAGGTGTGGGCTCTTCGATGAGCGCGAGGACCCGAGCGTGAATGGTCGCCGCCGCCGATCCCGCGAGCAGCTGGTAGGTCACGGTTCGAAGCAGGAAAGAGAAGCGTTCGTCGACCTTAGGGGCTCGTGGTCGAGGTAGGGGTCCGTGTTCTGCGACGACGACAGCGAATGACCGATCCCGTCGTACGAGTTCGGCGGCGGCGTCTCGAGAGTTCACGAGAGGTAGATTCCCGCGGGGGCGTTCGTGGCCCCAGCCACGACGTCGCTCAAGAGAGCGGAGATGGCTCGGACGGGGGCCGCCGGAAAACCGAAGCGACGACGAGCCAGACAGACGCGTCGCTGCGCGATTCCCTCGATAGGAACTCCCGCGAAGGTTGCGCGAAGGTGCGGGGTGAGCATCGTCGCGGGCAAGATAGACGCGCCGTGACCGTCGAAGGTTAACGACGCGATGGTTCGAAGGCCGTCCAGTTCGACGAGGGGCTGGAGAGTAACTCCTACCGCCGCCGAGGCGTCGTCAATCTCCCGTCGAAGAGGTGTGCCGGGGTAGGGGAGAAGAAGTTCGTACGGCGCCAACTCCTCAAAGGTGACGCTTTCGCGGCCCGCGAGGGGGTGACCCACCTCGACGATGAGGACGAGATCTTCGGTGAAGAGGTCCGTTTCGGTGAGTTCGGGCGCTTCGATGGGCCAGGCGAGGACGGCCAGGTCGAGTTGACCGGACACCAACTGGGGTTCGATGACCGAGTTGGTTCCCTCGGTGATTCGGAGTCGAATGTGGGGATACTCGGTACGTAACGCGTCGAGGAGCAGAGGGACGATCCATCGTCCGGCGGTACCAATCATCCCGAGAGCGACCTCGCCGCGAATGTCGGCATTCAATTCGGAGACGTCCGAGGCGATGGCGCCGAGCTCGGCGAGAATGCGCCGGGCGCGATCGACCACGATGGCGCCGGACTCGGTCAAGTGGCCGGTGGCCCGCTCCACTAGTTCGGCCCCCAGTTCGCCTTCGAGCCGAGCAATACGCGAGGAGATGTTGGACTGCACCGTGCCGAGGGCGTCAGCGGCCTTGGAGAAGGTATGGTGCTCGGAGATGGCCACCAGCGCTTCCAGTTGTCGAATCTCCATGTATCAACTATACAGATGGAAAGTATCAAGTCAATTCCGTTGCGAGATAAGACCCCGCCCGGCATACTGGTCTCAGCATGTTTCACCAATCCCCCCCTTGGTGAAGCATCGGTTTTACGAAAGGGCCGCCCATCCCCCCCAGGGCGGCCCTTTCGCCTTTTCTCGTGGCGTGTGCACGCTACAGGGCCGGTTAGCGTCGTAGGGTGATTCCCCGGCCCCTTCGAACGTGGTTCGCCGTTCGCGCCGTGCGAAGCGCGAATCGGCTCTCGCGCATCCTCGGACGCGGTGACGGGATGGTCGTAGGAGGCTGGGTGGGCCTCGCCGTGAACCCCCACCTCCTCGAGGATTTGACTCGGCATCGCCAGGTTCTGCTGGTGAGTGGAACCAATGGGAAAACGACAACGGCGGCGATGCTGCGTCAGGCCTGGGGGCCCGACGTCGCGGGAAACCATACCGGGGCCAATATGCCTCAGGGGCACGTCGCCGCACTAGTGGAGAGCGAGTCGCCCCGGGTGGTGCTCGAGGTGGACGAGGCGTACCTCGGTGAGGCGGTGGCGCGCACGTCGCCTCGGGGAATCGTCCTACTCAACTTGTCACGAGATCAACTCGATCGAGCCGCTGAAGTACGACTGCTTGCTGAGAGGTGGCGTCACGATCTCGCGGGACGTCGGGGGGTGACGGCCAACGCGAACGACCCACTCGTCGTCTTCGCCGCCGAAACGTCCTTCGACGTTCAATGGGTTCAGGTTCCCACTCCCTGGACGAAGGACGCCTTCGCCTGCGCTCATTGCACCCGCCCGCTCCACTTCGTTGACGACGGTGACTGGTGGTGCGAGTGTGGATTTCGCCGACCACAACACTGTCGGGCTCGAATAGACGACGACGGAATGTGGGTGGGAGACGAGTTAGTGGACCTGTCACTGCGCCTGCCGGGGCAGATGAACCGAAGTAACGCCCTCATGGCGCTCTGCGCTCTTCAAGGGGTGGGTGTCGAGGCCCACGAGGGGGCTCGCCGTCTCGAGGAGTTGACCTCGGTAGAGGGTCGTTATCGGGTCTACGACTGGCGAGGGCGCCGGATTCGTCTCGTTCTCGCGAAGAATCCGGCCGGATTCGGAGAGGCCCTTCGCTCGGTCTCTCATGAAGAGTCGGTGTGGATCTCCATCAACGCCCGTCTGGCCGACGGCCGAGATCCCTCGTGGCTCTACGACATTGACGTGACGTCGCTTTCGGGTCGTTCGGTCATGTGCTCGGGCGACCGATGCCTGGACCTCGCCACCCGACTCACCTACGCCGGTGTGGGAGCTGACGTGGTTGAGGATCCATCACACCTGTCTCACGGTGAGGGTGACGTCTGCGTCGTGGCGAACTACACGGCGTTCAGAGAGTGGCGCCATCGATTGGAGACCTCGTGAGAATCGCCGTGGTCTTCCCTGAACTGCTTGGAACGTACGGTGATGGAGGCAACGCCCTCGCGCTGTCCTGGCGCGCCCGCGCGCGAGGCTTGCCGGTGACTGTCGAGGAGGTGAGTCTCGACTCTCCCTTCCCCGACGCCGACCTCTATCTACTCGGTGGGGGAGAAGACGGTCCTCAACGTCTCGCGACCGATCGTCTCGCGGCTGCGAGTTTTCGCGAGAGGGTCGCCAACGGAGCGGGCGTCGTCGCGGTGTGCGCGGGCTTCCAGATCATCGGAACTCAGTTCAGTGTCGAAGGAGATGAGTCGTACCCCGGGCTCGGTCTCATCCCCGCGGTGACGGTGCGTGGTACTCCTCGGGCGGTGGGTGACATCGCTCTTCGAGTGGGGTCCAAGTTTCTGGTGGGTTTCGAGAACCACGGCGGGCGGACCTCTCTCGGAGAGGGTCTAGAACCCTTGGGACAGGTCGTCAAGGGCGTCGGAAACGACGGACGGGTTGACGGAGCGAGGGCCCCTCGGGTGTGGGCCACCTACGCTCACGGACCGGTACTTGCCCAGAATCCGTGGTGGTGCGACGAGATACTCGCCGAGATGTACGGCCACTCGCTCGAGCCGTTAGCGAGCGTGGCCGATCGACTCTACGACGCGCGAGTGGCGGCGCTGGTCTCTTAGTACCCGTCGTCGTGCAGGTGAATCCCGTACGAGGGGTCGCCGCTCACTTGTCGGCCCAACTCGGCGACTGCTTCTTCGATACGGGTTCCGAAGCGGCGAATGGAGTCTCCGTCGGTGGCGATGAGTGGCGAGCCGAAGTGCACGCTGACTGGATGGCGACGCTGTGAGGGCCCTTGCGTGAATCGGGGGGCTTTGGCGTACTTCGGGCCGCGCAGGTAACCGGCCTCGTGGATGTAGGTGGGAATGACGGCGACTCGAGTTCTCTCGGCAAGGTAGGCGGCACCGCCTTTGAACTCCTGGAGATTGCCGTCTGGACTGCGACCCCCTTCGGGGTAGAGCAGGAGGTTCCAGCGATCCTCGACCAGATCAAGAGCGAGTTGAGAGCTACGTCGATTGATTTTGTGCCGATCGATGGGAATGGCGTTGAACTGCAACACCGTCTTAAAGGCCCGCCACGGAGACATGAAGAACTCATCCATCGCTGCGGCCACGACGAGTCGCCGCCGAATGCGCTGGGGGAGGGCGGTCAAAACCAAGGGAGTGTCGAGGTGGGTGGTGTGATTGGCGACGATGATGAACGGTCCGGACCCTTCGAAGTTGTCGAGTCCGGTCACCGTAAGCGAGGACATACGGCGAATGAGGGGACTCACCGCCAACTCGTAGTAGGTCCCACGAATCAGGCGAGCCAGTGGTCGACGACCCCAGTGAGTGGGAAAATCGAGTCCGACGCGCGCCACGACTACGAACGCTTCGGCCGCGTGCCCTTAGGGGTGTAGCGCTTCGAGGCGTCGGGACCCTTCGGCATCGAGGGTGCTGATGAGCGGCGGGACCTTGGCGTCCGAGGTTCGCGAACGCGCTCGGCACGCTGGGCTCGAGCGGCGCTGGCGGCTCCCTTAAACGACGGGTCCCCAAACTTGTGAATTCTCCATCCTCGCACCAAGAGCCATCCGGCCAGGCCGAAGTACAAGATGCCCGCCGCTCCCGAAAGGAAGCCGAGGAGAAGGGAGAACACCGCCACCGCCGGGCGGCTACGACGAAGGGCCGCCACACCAATCGCCGCCCCGAGAATGAGGAGCCCGAGGAACACGACGAGGTAGTCCTTGGGGTGATAGAGGACCGACTTCTCGCAGGTGGATTTGACCAGGGTGTAACCGAGAGAGCAGGTGTGGTGGAGCGAGGGGGTTTGAGTTTGGGTGACGACCGTGTTGTGCAACAGGTGAGGAACAAAGAACAGGGTGGAAATAAGAGCCACCACGCTCCCACCGAGGGAGAATCGTCTCTCCAACTTGTCGAGGTTGAGCGAGCCCCAGCGAGGGAATCGTCGAGGGCTGGAATCTTCGAGACTGACGTCAGACACGGGGCTAAGGCTACTCCCGGCACCGCTCGCTCTCACGCGAGCGACTATCATTGGACCTCCCGGGCGCTTAGCTCAGTTGGTTAGAGCGCAGCCTTCACACGGCTGAGGTCACAGGTTCGAGTCCTGTAGCGCCCACTCGTTGGGGAATTCACTGCGCCGTCGGTAGTGACGAAGTGGAGTCACCGAATAACGTCATTTGGTGTTGCGACTGCCGAATGTTCAACTCTCAGACGTGAATGACACTCAACTCTTTGAGTTCGATGTAGTTGTCGTCTTCAGTCACGATGGGCACTTCCAAAGCCATTGCTGTCGCCGAGATTCACGAGTCATTGACAGGCATTCGTTGACCCGTGTCACGCAACAAAATCCGTAGACGAGCCCATTGTGCCGCGCCATCTTCATCCATTGGGACAGGATCAAGGCCGTTGGCTACCGTCAACGTTGCTCAGCGCTGGTCGCGAGTTGTGACGTCGAGCGCTGCGAGCACGCCAGCCCGTAGTTCGGCGATCGTGACGATCGACACGGCCAGCTCTTCGGGAGTCAGTGACTCCTGAAGTGGACGGCCAGATTCACGCGCGATGAACAACGAGGTATCAGCGAGCCCTCGGGTCACAAGGGAAGGTCGCCCGTCGTGTCCGGCGACACCATGGTCAAGGCACGGCGCAGGCCCGGATCGGCTTGGTGGCGAGCGAGGCGACGTGCGAAGACGGTGCTATTGATCCAGCGAGGTCGTGAGTTCAGAGGTCGCAGTCTCGCGACGGGTTGACCATCCACCGTGATGACGACGTCTTCGCCACCTGCGACTATTCGGAGAAGTGCCCGAGTGTTGTGGCGCAACTCTCGTGATGCAACTTCGATCATGCGACAAATGTGCACATGTGCGACAAGTCGGTTCATTCAAGTATCCCGCGTGTTGCGGGGTTTGAAGACCAATGCAGCACCTTCACGCGTCGTCCCCTACGCGCTGCAGCATCTAGGGATTGCCTTTCTACGACCGGCTTCTGCTCCGTATCTCATCGGGCGATGAGAAAGTCCTAGCCAACGGGCCGGCGAAAACCTCTTCTCGTGACCATCTTCGTCAATGACGCCTGAGATCTCGTTAAACCCTTCGAGAGATTCTCCTGTGTTTTAAGAGGATTAGTGCAGGCGCGGAGTGTAGACGTCTCGCCTGGCCTAAGCGGAGTTTCAGAGAGGAGTAATGCGGTCTCCGAGCGCGTGCGGTCCGCTCGATGCTCGGTGGGTCGCAGTGAACATAAGAACTCTCGAATAATGTCCAAGACTGCTGAAGTGGTAGGTGTCTGGCTACTTCTAGTGTTGCTAAGTGGCTCCAACCCCTCGTCATGCTCGTCCGGTGTCGAGGCGAGCGAAGGTTCGCCGTTGGTCTTTACGAATTGGCGTCTCCCTCGGTCTCGTCATCCTTCTCCTCGTGGGTGCAGTGGTGGCCGACTACTACTACCTCGGCTCTCTGGTCCACCGGAAGGTGGTGAAACACCTGCAGGCCGTCAGCGCCGCTCACTCCAACTCGGTGAATATATTGCTCATTGGGTCCACCAGTCGCTGTGCTCTGACGGTCCAGAACGCCGCGTACGGACTGTGCTCTCAGGGCGTGACCGGGGTGAACGCGGATATCGACATGATTGTTCACCTGAACCCGGTGACTCACCAGGTGTCGCTTCTGTCCATTCCCCGAGATCTCTTCGTTCCGAACGCGCGCGTCGAGGGAGCGAACAAGATTGACGCCGCACTCTACGAGGGCCCCAGCCAGTTAGTGGCGGCCATCGAGGAGGACTTCGGGATTCCCATCAACCACTACGTGGAACTCAACTTCGACACGTTCGCCGCCGTCGTGAATGCGTTGGGGGGAGTGCGAATGTACTTTCCAACGGGACTCTTTGACGCGGAGTCCGGTCTCGACATCCGCCACGCCGGCTGTTATCGACTAGATGGTTTTCACGCCCTGCAAGTAGTTCGGGCTCGCCACCTGCAGATTCAGCCGACACCAAGCGATACGGCGTACCAGACGTGGCCCCAGGAGGGGCTGTCCGATCTCGCGAGAATTCGTCGCACGCACGAGTTCTTGCGAGTCATCGCGCACCAGGTCTCGGCTCAGGGATTGAGCAATCCTTTGACTGATCAGTCGTTGGCCACGTCGGTTCTACCCGACTTGACGGTTGACTCAGGATTTACCGAGGCCGACATGGTGCACCTCGCTCGAGTCGTCGCGGGCGTGAGCGTGACCAGTGTGGCCCAAGAGACGTTCCCCGTCGTGTCGATCGCGCAGTCGCCTTACATGTACCTCGGGTACAACTACGGTGACGTTGTCTTTCCGGTGAACCCGACGGGCAGTCAGCTGATTAACTCACTTTTTGGGGTTACCTCCAACCAGTCCGTCTTTACCGGCGGCGCCCTTCCCGCGCCCTCGAGCTTCAAGCTGAGCGTGGAGGGTGGCGCTGGTTCACCGAGCCAAGTCTCGACGGTGGGAGCGCAGTTGTCGGCCCGGGGTTTTAAGGTCGTGGCCGAAGGAAGCAGAGTCCCCACCGACGCGATCACTGAAACCGTTGTCTGGTACGGCGGGGACGCTCCTCCGGCTAACGGGAACTGGAATAATCCCGGCCTCCTGGCCGCCGAATCGGTGTCTCGTTACCTCACCGGGCCGGTCATCATGGGCTACAACCCGGCCGAGGTCACCCCAGGGTCTCTCGTCACCGTCCAGACCGGAACGGGTCTCGCGGTCAGCACTGCAGCCACGGCCGTGAAGCAGAGCACTCCGACCCGAGTCCACGCGGCGAGCGCGACCACGACGTCACGTGCGACTCCCGCGGCACCCACCACGACGACGAGCGTCATTCCTTCGGGAATCGCGACGAATCCCGCGTTCGGAGTCCCGAGTGCCACGAATCCCAATCTCGAGTGGTACGACCCTCGATCGTGTAACAGCGCCGGAACGGGGCCGGGAACGTTCTAGCTGGGTCAAGTGTTAGGAATCCGTAACCGGAATCGCCCGTTTGTCACGTTGCTGTAAGGGTTTTCGGGTCCTCACCTCCTTATCCTGAAGTCGGGAGCATGTCGATAAAGGAGACTTCCATGAAGAAGATTGGTGTGGCGGTGACGGGGGCTCTGGCAGCTCTCACTCTCGCCGTGGCGTCACTCGGGGGTGTCGCGGGCGCGACAACGCTGCGAGCGTCGGATCACCGAGCGACTCACGTGATGCAGCGAGTGTCGGGAGTCATCACCGCTGTCAACGCGGGGTCACCCGAAACGTTCTCGGTGTTGACGTCCAATTCGAAGACGCCGGTGACGGTCGCTATTGGAGCCAACACGGTGGTGCTGTCCCAAGGCGCGCCCTCCTCGGTGAGCGCTCTCGCGGTGGGGGTTCGTGTCACGCTCGTGGCGAACGGTTCACCCTTGACGGCCACCCTCATTAACGTGCTCGGCCCCGTGGTCGTGCACCTCGAGGGAGTGGTGACCAGCGTGGCGACGACGTCGGGTTCTCCCACGGGTTTTTCGGTGCTCGTGGATGGTTCCCACGCGACCGTTGCCGTGGCCGTGTCGGCCCAAACAGTGTTTCGTCAAGCCGGGGTCGTCATGACGTCGTCCATTCTGTTGCAGGGTTCGCGGGTCAACGTAGTCGCCGTCGGCTCGCCCCTCACGGCGTCTCTGGTGTCGGTGGCCCCGCCCAAGCCCACCGTGGTCAGCGGTTTCGTGACCTCGCTCAGCCCCAGTAGCGGGACGCCGACCTCCATCACGGTTCAGCCCTACGACTTGGCGAAGGCCCCCGTGACGATTACTCTCACGTCGAGCACGTCTTACGTCATGGCTGGCGCTCCGGTGACGGTGTCGTCACTGCAGCAGAACTCGCGCGTCAACGTGACGGCGTTCGGGAGCCCCTTGAGCGCTACTCGGGTCGGCATTTCGGCGGCGCCCGTCGTGGAAGCGGGCGTAGTGACGGCGGTAACGCCGTCGTCGGTGACGGTGCAGCCGTCGATGAGTAACCCCGCGACTGAGACCTTCACTCTGGCCTCGAACGTGGTGTACCGCGAGGGTGGTAAGACGGTCACGGCCGCCGCGGTCGCGATTGGTGACGTGGTGCAGGTCACGGCGTCGGCGCAGTCTCCGACCAGCG